>CAZHAH010000018.1:0-56574 GCA_964530095.1 uncultured Desulfobacteraceae bacterium
AAACTATGCAAATCGGTATGAATGGGATGTGGATGACGCTTGGGTTGAGGAGGACGCTAAAATTCAATCATTTAGTAAAAAAGGGGGGCAGCTCTTGAAGGTGATCCCCCATTTTCCATTTTTCATGGAGGACCTCCTCAGGCTTCAGGGGATAGGAGTTCTTTCTTGTGATAAATGTGATAGTTGAGATTGCCCTTCTGATCACGGGTTGACCTATCTGCCAACGGTGAAGATTCGGGTGCTTCGAGCGGCCTCCTTGGATTTCCCCTTGGCTATCCTGTGGGAAAGCCCTTTGATCACACTCATCAAAGGATGATCCTTTTGGAGACATTCCGCGCCTTGGAATCGATCAAAGAGTCGAGTATTATTGAGTTTCCCTATAAATGGAAATAAAAGGAAAGGGATCAAAGAGGACTGAACAAAATTGGCAGTAATCAAATTATAGGTTGAAATGAGTCTATTTCGAAAGGAGGAGAATCTATGGAAAAGCTTATCTCTGATGAACAGGCCACGGGTAAGGTCAAGGAAATATTTGATGACATTAGATCGAACTTTGGAATGGTACCTAATTTTTTCAGGGCTCAGGGTGGACCCGATCCAAACTGGTTGGAATTGAATTGGATGCGGTGGAAAAAGATAATGGGCAGTCAAAGGTCGCTTGATCGCAAAACGAAAGAACTGATCGCGGTAGCCGTTTCAATCATTAATAACTGTCAATATTGCAGCTTGGCTTACGAAGCTATGGCACTTATGATTGGAGTCAGCAAGGAAGACATTGTTGAAATGAAGGAAGTTGTGGAACTCTTTGCGAGCTTCAATAAAATTGCGGACTCACTTCAGGTGCCTTGTGATATAATACCTGACTCGGTTGAAGTGCAGAAGTGATACCCTAGTCAGTCCCGAGAACATATTCGGGATAAGTCAATCAGGACCGGATGTTAACATACCAATAGT
This sequence comes from uncultured Desulfobacteraceae bacterium, assembly GCA_964530095.1. GTDB lineage: Bacteria > Desulfobacterota > Desulfobacteria > Desulfobacterales > CAZHA01 > CAZHAH01. The sequence goes on from CAZHAH010000018.1 coordinate 955, forward strand.
TTTGAATTGCACACTCAAGCCAGCCATCGTTTGCGGCGCTTGTAATGCTTGACATCCCGATAACTCTTCTTGCCGATTTCGGTCAGACCCAGATAGAACTCCCTCACATCCTCGTTTTCGAGAAGCGTTTGGGCATCGCCATCCAGCACTACGCGGCCGTTTTCCATGATGTAACCGTATTGAGCAATACCCAAAGCCATTGACACGTTTTGTTCCACCAGCAGCATGGTCATTTTCTGATCAGCGTTGAGGCGGATGAGGATCTGGAAGATCTCCTCTACCAGAATGGGTGCCAATCCCAAAGAGGGTTCATCCAAAAGCATCAATTCAGGCATCGCCATCAAAGCGCGTCCGATGGCCATCATCTGCTGTTCGCCGCCCGAAAGATAACCGGCCCTGACCTTGCGCCTGGCCTTTAGATTGGGGAAATATTGATAAACCAGGTCCAGATCACGTTTGACCGCAGAAGATTCTTTACGGGTATGGGCGCCGGCGACCAGGTTTTCCTGAGAATTGAGATGTTCAAAAACCCGCCTCCCTTCCAGCACCTGGGCAATCCCCCGTTTGACGATATCCGTTGAATTTAGTTTGTCAATCCTTTGGTCTTTAAATTCGATGGAGCCCTTGGTCACCTCGCCGCGATCGGGCCGCAAAAGCCCGGAAATGGCCTTTAAAGTGGTGGTCTTCCCGGCGCCGTTGGCACCCAGTAATGTCACAATCTGTCCGGCTGGAACGTCAAAGGAGACCCCTTTGAGGATTAAAATAACCTTGTCAAACATTACCTCTACGTTATTCAATACCAGCATATCAGCACCGGACATCTTTTTTAAATTGTAACAAATGCCCGGGGAAATCACTGGATCTCCCCGGACCCTAAATTTGGATTAAGAGTTACTGCGCTTTGGCCACTTCAGCCAAGTGGGCCTTGAACCAGTCTTTTACCAGCACATACTTCGCTCCATCCCACTGGTATGCCCGGACCCAACCGCCCCCCTCATGGTCAGTGGGAGTGATCTCCAAGGGCGGCAGGAATCCGCCCAGGGAAAAGCCCTTGATGTGTTCATATCCTTTTTTGACTTTTTCGCCCGTGATGGGAGGACCATAGAGTTTCATAGCTACGCGAACCGCCTCCACCTGGAGCGCGATAAAGAAGATACCCCGGTTGTAATATCCGGTGATGTCCCAATGTTTGGACAGCGGTTTACCCTCTTTCTTGTAGAGAGCTTGGATCTCCTTATGGATGGGAAAACCATGCCCCAACCCGGTAAGCTGGAGGCCTATCATCCCTTTGGCGATATCCTTGCCGGCAGCGTTAATATCCGATTCGTTAACGCCCCAAATAAAGCCGAGGTAATGATCAAGAGGAAAGCCCTTGCGAACCAGTTCCTTGAACGAGACCGAGGGAGCGCGGCCAAAGAGATGGGCTATGACCCAGTCGGCTTTATAACGGCGGGTGATATCGGTCACCTGGGCCCCCATCTCTACGCCCGGAGAAGGAACCCCAAACGTCCTCAGCTTGAAACCGAATTTGTCACGCAGCATTTCCAAAACGGGGATCGGTTCTTTGCCGGCCGGATTGTCGAAATAGAGATAGGCGATCTTTAGCCCTTTTATAGGCTTTCCCTCAGTGTCTTGAATGTATTTAATGGCAGCCGTAGCCTGTGACCAGTAAGTGGCTGCAACCGGAAAAATATAGGGAAAGCGCGTGCCGTCGGCAGAGTCGGCCCGGCCGAACCCGGGGGTGATGGCCGGGATCTTATCGGCCGTGAGCTTTGGCGTCAGGGAATAGGTGTGGGGCGTCCCAAAGGTGGACAGGGAAACCATGCCTTCCATTTTCTGACGCTGGTAACACTCCAGACCGCGGTCCACATTATAGCCATGGTCGCACTCGCTGTAATATTGGGGTCAAACCTTGATCATTGATTAATTTACCTCAGATTTCTTTGCTTTGTTGCCTTATTTCGAAATCGAATTCCAAACAACTTCGATCCTTCACACCAAAAGCAAAAACCCCATATCTTTTCTGAAAAGAAACGGGGTTTTCATTTTCACTCCATGGCAGCCTCGGATCTCCCCGCTGATGCGGGATCGTAAGAGGGGCAAACGTAGCTTTCGTTCATTTAGGATGTAAATTTAATTTGAAATACGTGGATTATGGTTAAGTCTTTATCATAACTATAAAAAATTACAAGGATTTTAATGGTGGAACCATCGGGGATCGGTTTTAGCCAAGCTCAACATCCTAAATGAGCGTAAACAAAATGAAGAAACATTTCATATTTTTGAAATTATAACATTTTTTCAGTATCATCTTATATCTTAAAGCTCTTCCATCGGTGAGGTATAAATATTTTTTAGATTCTTTATTTTGTTTACCTTACAGGAAAGCCAATGTCACCCCATCTCCTTCGTTGCCAAGGACTCGCAATCCCGATGGAATCGGGATTGCGTGACTTCGGCTGAGCTCAGTCGATGCCCGCCCTTGGACGCCTCGAATCTGGGGCAACCTGAACTTTCGCTCATTTAGGGCAACACTTTCGTAACGCGCTGATTTCGCAAACTAAATGATTTGTGATGCTCTCTGGGGTAATCCGAAGTTGATTCCGTGGTTTACGGATGATCAAAGCTTCTGAACTGTGGAACGTGGCACCGTAATTATTGATTTGCAGCTCTAATTGATAATTTTTCGGAAACGAAAATATCCAAGATATGGTGTTGGTGGTCAATTGCGCCAGTGTTTACATCCCGGCTCCCCACGGGGGCCGATTCAGAAGATCATGTTTTTGATCACCGCGTCATTGTTTTGCCTTCGGAGTTTAACATTTTGAAGACTTCATATCGGAACTCTTCCATTCCATTTATCTTCCGGTGTACATCCTTTCCTGAAGGTGAAGCATAGTGAAATTAAATTCACCGCCGAGGGTAACCGCAGCCACCGCGGCGGCATACTCTTTAGCGTTTGTAATTCCGGCCATCTTCAATGCTTCCCTTGCCATTGGCGGGATAATCCCTTCCGGGCTGGAGGTAATTCCCACTTCCACATTGGGCAGTTCTACGCCGAATATCAGATCGTTACCAACTGTTTTTGAATACACTTTCTGAAGACATGAAACTAGATAAGGTCGTGGATTGCATTTCATGGTCCGATAAAAGGCCGGGATGATCTCGCCCCCCATTCCGGTATAGGCGGGCCATCCGATTTCTTCCGTCACGCCCTGGCGATCCAATTCTATCCAGGAAAATAGGTCTGCGATGGGACGGCCGATAATATTCTCGTATTCTTTAACCGGAATTGATTGTTGGGCGGAAACATAGCGCCCACGTCTGTTGCGGGGAGATGGTTTGAGATCACCGTCTCTGCCCATACCGACCACAGACAGCCGGCAACTGATGCCTTTTTCTCTGAAAAAATCATCGATCATGTTTTTAGCCATACCGGCAGCATGTGAGTTTTGGCCGTGCCCCCGATGATTCTCAAAACGGGAATAAAAGCAACAGTGCAGGATACGGTCACCGTGGTGCTGCTTGTAGAGAAAATCAACGTCGCAGACCTCACCGCCCCAGTCTGCGAGTTGTGCCTGCGTAATTTGAGGAATGATTTCGGGCAGCTTCTCTTTTATCAGCAGCTTGGCCTTCTCCCGCTCGTCTTCGGTATCAAAAACAAAAGACAAATTTCGGGCGGCCACGGCCCAGTCCGAAGCTTTGACTTCAATAGGACCATACTTATTAAGCCTAAAGCACCCAACACTGATTCCCAGATGTCCGACTCCCGGACCCCAGCAAAGAATGTTTTGAAAGGTCTTGTTCACATCACCGCCGACGTTGACCTCACCGGCATAACTATAATAATCCTCCACACCACCAATGTAATTGTTGACAAACGGGCTGTATCGTTTTTCTTCCTCCAACAATTCCAAAGAAGTACCGCACAATCCGCAATTCACATAGGTATCATCGGCGGCCAGGCTCCAGAGCGTGCCGTCATTAGGGCAACGGTAAGAAATTTGATAAGGTTTTCCCGGCAGGAGAATGTGGTAAAATCTATGGCCGCTTTTCTCTTCGATAAACATGCGCCGGGCTTTGGCCGCCACCTCAATATATTCCGGAGGTGAAGCTCCCTCTTTTATGGCAGCCTGTTCCGCTTTCCACGGTGCAATTTCACCTTTATGGATCATTTCCGCTATTTTTTTTATAGTTTTCTCCAGTTTCATAATGGCCTCCAGGAATCTGCGGGCATCCATTTGTAAATAAGTAACTAACCACCCAAAGCTTTTTAAATCAGCCTCTCCGACAAAACAAAAAACCCCACATTTTCCAAAAAAGAAACGGGGTTTTCATTTTCAATCCATGGCAGCCTCAATCTAAGGTTGACTGGTTCATTTTGTTTTTCTATGACCTTTTTGATCTACGAGATGGATTTAACCTTCTATCATACATCTGGGGGACGTCCTTTAGTTTTCCAGTTTATTGATCTATAAGCGTATGGCTGTAATTTTGGCGACGTTTCTCACTTTTACACTTTCTATCTGCAGTTGCCATTGACTGATGGATTTAGGGGTGTCCATTCTTTATTTCTTCCTTCGCTTCGGTTTGTTGCCGTAACGCGCCTGCCGTTCTTTGATCGTGAATCCGATTTTTTTCCGCGGTTTTTCCTCTGTATTTAGTAGTTGCCTAATCGCTTCAAATACGATCTTGAAATTTTTGTCGTATTTTTTTTCCATCGATTCAATTTTTTTCTTCAGATCCGCGTGTGTCATCAACATTTGACGAAGCTTGGTAAAAGCCCGCATGATCTGGATGTTCACCTGAATGGCACGATCACTCCGAAGAACAGAGGATATCATGGCCACACCTTGTTCTGTAAACACCCTAACGCTTTTTGCATATTTGATTTTAGAGGATATCACAGTTTGTGATATCCCCTGGATCTCTTCACGGGTAAGGGTAAACATAAAATCTTCTGGAAATCGATCAGTGTTCCGGGTCACGGCTTGATTGAGTACGCGGGTTTCCACCCCGTAAAGTTCCGCCAGATCTCTGTCCAACATCACTTTTATGCCTCGAATGAGGTATATTTTATTTGCGATTCTATCAACCGGAACCAACGATTTCATTTTAAAGTACCTCCCCTTTTAGCAAATTACATATAACTTCGGATCTTCAGGCCGAAAGCGAAAAACCCCACTTCTTTTCTGAAAAGAAACGGGGTTTTCATTTTCAATCCATGGCAGCCTCAATCTAAGGTTGGCTGGTTCATTTTGTTTTTCTATGAACTTTTTGCTCTACGAGATGGATTTAACCTTCTATCATAACTAAGAAAATTTGCAAGGATAATTGCTTGACAGCCTCAGGAGTGATTTTGCCATCATGGGATACCGGAGCGTTCATTTGTAATTGAGTGGTTGATCCGAAAATAGGGTCGATCATGTCCTTTTGATGGTCTTTTGGGGGCCAAAAAGAGTGTCATTAGAAATAGAAAGCCAGGTGTAGAGCATAAAACACCTGGCTCTCCACTACGCGCAGTTTGCCCACGTGCAGACGGAGGGCGGAATGACATGCTATAATTGCCGGGTTAATATGATTTCAAAAGGAAAAGACTTTTAAGAATCGCTGTCGTTTTATGAGGCGGGATTTCGTGTGTTGCGGTTTACAACCAAGGTGGGGTCATGCCAGCCATCGTTTGCGGCGCTTATAATGCTTGACATCCCGATAGCTCTTCTTGCCGATTTCGGTCAGACCCAGATAGAACTCTCTCACATCCTCGTTGTCGTAGAGCGTTTTGGCATCGCCGTCTAAAACGACCCGGCCGTTTTCCATGATGTAACCGTATTGGGCGATATTCAAAGCCATGGATGCGTTTTGTTCCACCAGCAGCATGGTCATTTTCTGATCTGCGTTGAGGCGGATAAGGATCTGGAAGATTTCCTCCACCAGAATGGGCGCCAACCCCAAGGAGGGTTCATCCAAAAGCATCAATTCAGGCATCGCCATCAGAGCGCGTCCGATGGCCATCATCTGCTGTTCGCCGCCCGAAAGATAACCGGCCCTGACCTTGCGCCTGGCCTTCAGATTGGGGAAATATTGATAAACCAGGTCCAGATCGCGCTTGACCGCAGAAGAGTCTTTACGGGTATGGGCGCCGGCGACCAGGTTTTCCTGGGAATTGAGATGTTCAAAAACCCGCCTCCCTTCCAGCACCTGGGCAATTCCCCGTTTGACGATCTCGGTTGAATCTAGTTTGTCAATCCGTTGGTCCTTAAACTCTATGGAACCCTTGGTCACCTCGCCGCGGTCGGGTCGTAAAAGTCCGGATATGGCCTTTAAAGTGGTGGTCTTCCCGGCGCCGTTGGCCCCCAGCAGCGTAACAATCTGTCCGGCAGGAACCTCAAAGGAGACCCCTTTGAGGATCAAGATGACTTTGTCAAACATTACCTCTATGTTATTCAATACCAGCATATCAGTACAGCCGTCTTTGCTTAAAGTTGATAATTCCCTGTAGCCCCGCACAGGGATATACAAAAGACATTTTCCGTGTCATTGCGAGTGAAGCGACGCAATCTCTTGCATGAGACTGCCGCGTCGCTTCGCTCCTCGCAGTGACATTAAGTTGAAAATTTTATTCCCCGCAGCTTATCGAAGCAAAGTCGTAACCCCACTTCAAAGAGGCTGCAGGGATTTAGATTAACTGCTATTTGGACACTTCGGCCAAGCGGGCCTTGATGATATCCCCGTGAGCCTTGTACCAGTCTTTGGCCAGATCGAACTTCTCGCCATTCCACTGGTAGACCCGGACCCATCCGCCACCCTCATGGTCATTGGGGGTGATCTCCAAGGGCGGCAGGAACCCACCCAGGGAAAAGCCTTTGATGCGTTCATAGCCTTTTTTGACCTTCTCCCCGGTGACAGGCAGACCATAATACTTAATGGCATTCCGGACCGCCTCGACCTGGAGTGCAATAAAGAAGATACCCCGGTTGTAGTAGCCGGTGATGTCCCAGTGCTTGTGCATGGGTTTGCCTTCGGCCTTGTAGAGGTCTTGGATCTCCTTATGGATGGGAAAATCATGCCCCAGCCCGGTAAGCTGGATGCCCAGCATCCCTTTGGCGATATCCTTGCCGGCGGCGAACACATCCGTCTCGCTCACGCCCCACACAAAACCGATATAATGATCAAGCGGAAAGCCCTTGCGAACCAGTTCCTTAAACGAGACCGAGGGAGCGCGGCCAAAGAGATGGGCCACGACCCAGTCGGCTTTATAGCGGCGCGTAATGTCGGTCACCTGGGCGCCCATCTCCACACCCGGAGAAGGAACCCCGAACGTCCTCAGCTTGAAACCGAATTTGTCGCGCAGCATTTCCAGAACCCGGATCGGTTCTTTGCCGGCCGGATTGTCGAAATAGAGATAGGCGATTTTCAGTCCTTTTATCGGTTTTCCCTCCGCCTCTTGGATGTATTTAATGGCGGCGGTGGCCTGTGACCAGTAGGTAGCTGTGGCCGGAAAGATATAGGGAAAGCGCGTGCCGTCTTTAGAGTCGGCTCGGCCGAAACCCGGGGTGATGGCCGGGATTTTATCGGCCGTGAGTTTTGGCGTCAGGGAATAGGTGTGGGGTGTCCCAAAAGTGGACAGGGAAACCATGCCCTCCATTTTCTGACGTTGGTAGCACTCCAGGCCGCGGTCCACATTATAGCCGTGGTCGCACTCGCTGAATTCGACCGGAATTCCACCAATCTTACCCCCCTTTTTATTAAAGACTTTGATGTAATCCTTCATGCCGGCACCGACGGGAAGGCCAATGGTGGTCAGCCTTTCGTAGTCGATGTGATATCCGATCACGACAGGCTTTTCCGCCAGGACCGTGCCCGCCGAACCGAGGATCATAAAGAGGACCCCTACCAGGGCCGCTGTCCAAAATAATCTTGTTTTTCTCATAATAACGCCTCCTTTAAATTGGTCTGAAAACGATTAATAGGAAAAGGGCCAGACCCGGAAGTAGTCCTTGATGTTCTTCCAGAGCTTGTTAAGGCCCTCGGGCTCTACGACAAGAAAAAAGATAATCAAGCCACCGAATGTAATGGTGCGCATATTTGAAAGAATCACCGTGTTCACATCACCAAAGAAGGTCATCCCGAGCCAGGTGATGGAGCGATCCAGCACGATGGGAAGAAGTGAGATAAAGACGGCCCCGTAAATCGCGCCCAGCACGCTTCCAAGCCCTCCGATGATGATCATGGCCAGGTAGTCGATGGAAATAACCAGGGTAAAGCCTTCGTAGTTGGCCACCTCGTAATAGAAGCAGTAAAGGGCGCCGGCCACGCCGGCATAAAAAGAGCTGGTGGCAAAAGCCGTAATCTTATATCTGAAGATATTGATACCGATGATTTCGGCGGAAATGTCCTGATCGCGGATGGCCACAAAAGCCCTGCCGACCGGACTTCGGACGAGATTGAGGGTGAAAACGACGGCCATGGCCAAAATCACATAGATGATGTAATATTTGTAACGGATGATGGCCTCAGCGTCCTTGGTGGCCGGGGTCCACCCGAACAGATCCGGGGGATTGACGTAAATGGAAGAGAAAGCACCGCCGCTGACCCAGGTCCAGTGGTTAATGACCCACTCGATGATGAATTGGGCTGCCAGGGTGGCAATGGCCAGGTAGAGGCCCTTGACCCTCAGAGAAGGGGTGCCGAAAAAAGACCCCACCAGGGCGGCCATGATTCCGGCCGCCGGCAGACAAAGGAGAAAGGAGACGCCATAGCGGGTGTTCAGGATGGCGGCCGTATAGGCCCCCACCATCATGAAGGCCGCATGGCCGACCGAGATTTGGCCGGTGTATCCGGTAAGAATGTTCAGCCCGATGGCGCTGATGCAGGCAATCCCGATGAGGCAGGCCAGATTCAAGTTATATTCATTGGCCGTCAGCGGAAAAAGAAAAAAGAAAATGATAACGCCTGTTGCGATCGTATAACGCTGTAACGGCACCGGATAAAGCGCCATATCCGAACGGTAGGTTTTCTTGTAATTGCCGCACTCGCGGTTGATCATAAAATAAACCCTCTTATATATTGAATATTGACGATTGAATATTGAATATTTAAAAACGTCTTAATTTAATTGGCTATTTGCAATAAATATTCAATCGCCAATAATCAATATTCAATAGTTATACCCGTTCGATAATCTCCTGGCCGAAGAGGCCATAGGGCTTTGCCATCAATACCAGGATCATTAGCACATAGGGCGCGAAATCCTTGGTTCCGCCGCCCACCAGCGGGTCCAGATAGCCGGCCGCCAGACTCTCCACCGCGCCCACAATCAGTCCCCCGACAATGGCACCCGGAATGCTGTCGAGACCGCCCAGGATGACGACCGGAAAAACCTTCAAGCCCACCAGGGCCAGCATGGAGTCTACCCCGAGGAGGCTGCCCCATATCACCCCGCCAACCGTCGCCACCCCACCCGCCATGACCCAGGCAACCGCAAAATAGTGGCGTACATCGATGCCCATGGCCATGGCGGTCTGTTGATCATCAGCCACGGCCCGCATGGCGATACCGCTGCGGCTTTTTAGAAAGAAATATCCAAAGGCGCCCAAAAGCATCAGGCTGACCAGACAGGCGACCACATAGATGGGCATGATCAGGATACCGCCGATTTCCCAGGGCATATCCCGTATCGGAAGGCGCATATCATGGGTTTCGGCCCCCCACACCATGGGTGCAAACCCCCGGAGAACATAAGCCAGACCAATGGTGGCCATGATAATCGATACCACGGGTCGGCCGATGAGGGGTCTGAGCATCCCCCTTTCCACAATCAATCCGAATGCCACCATGCCGGCCAGTCCGATGATAATGGATATAAAAAGGTTCAGCTTCAGGAGTTCCAAACTGGCCACCACCATATAGCCGGCGAACATGACCAGCTCCCCCTGGGCGAAGTTGATGGCATCCGAGGCCTTGTAGATGAGAACGAATCCCAGGGCGATCAAGGCATAGAGCATGCCGATTAAAAGCCCCTCTACCAGTAGTTCTGTCATAAAATGGATGTTTTCGGCAAGCCATTCAGCCATTGGTGAATACCTCCACTTCTCGAATCATCAAATTCGCATTAATCAGGGTGGTGCGACCATCCTCATAAGTGACTTTTGCCTTTACCTCCACACTGTCCCGGTCGGAGTAAAGGGCGTCTATGAGATCCGCGTATTTTTCGGCGATGAATCGCCTGCGGATCTTCCGGGTTCGCGTAATCTCCTCGTCGTCGGGGTCAAGCTCCTTGTGGAGGATAAGATACTTGTGTATCTGGGCGCCCTGAAGCTGCTCGTCCTCGGCCAGGCTTTTATTGACCCGGATGGCCTCATTATAGATCAGGTCATAAACTTGCGGCTTCTGGGCGATATCGGTGTAGCTCGTATAGGGAAGGCTCCTGCGTTCGGCCCAATTCCCCACGGCTCCGGCATCGATGTTGATAAAGGCGACCACGCAAGGTTTATCCATGCCAATTGCCACCGCCTCCTTGATGTAGGGGGAGAACTTGAGCTTGTTTTCGATATACTTGGGGGCGAAGATGGTCCCTTCTGACAAGGTGGTGACGTCCTTGGCCCGGTCGATGATCTTGAGGTGCCCATCCTTATCAAAAAAACCGGCGTCTCCGGAATGGACCCAGCCATCCTCCAAGGTTTCTTTTGTTGCCTCGGGGTTCTTGTAGTAGCCCTGAAAAACTCCCGGACTCCGATACATGACCTCTCTATCATCGGAGATCTTTATTTCCACTTCGGGCAACGGGGGACCCACCGTGTCGGACTTGACGAAACCGTCTTTCTGTATACAGACCAGGGCGCTGCTCTCCGTCATACCATAGACCGTTTTCAAATTAACTCCCAGGGTACGATAAAATTCAAAAATCTCGGGGCCGAGCGGGTCTCCACCCGTTACTGCAATCCGCACATTTCTTAAGCCCATATGGTCTTTGAGAGGGCCATAAACAAAAAACTCACCTACTTTGTATAGAAAACGGAGGCCCAATGAAACCGGTTCATGGTTCATCTCGCGAACGACAGCACGCTGCCCCACATCCATAAAAAAATGGAAAAGTTTTCGTTTCAGGAAATCCGCATCCTCGATCTTGATCATGACTTCGGTCAACATGTTCTCCCAGATTCGCGGTGGGCAAAAGAGAAAAGTCGGTCCGATGTCTTTGGTGTCGAGCAAAACCGTAGCCGTACTTTCCGGGCAATTGACGGTAAATCCCGCGGCAAGCGCCTGGCCGATTGAGAACATGAAATCACCGATCCAGGCCATCGGAAGGTAGGCCATGACTTCGTCGGTATTATTGAGTCCTTCTGATTTGACCAAGTTTTGGGACGTTCGGATGACATTTTCATGGGAAAGCATGACTCCCTTTGGTTTGCCCGTGGTGCCGGATGTATAGCAGATGACCGCCAGGTCCTCGGTTTGGCCTTTTTTTATCTCCGCTTCAACATAACCTTCATGGTCAGCGGCGAATTTTCCGCCCCGGTCCTTCACCTGGGCAACGCTCAAGAGGAAGGGGTGTTTGTAGTGTTGCATGCCCCTGGGGTCGTCATAGATGATGGTTTCGAGATGAGGGCACCGATCCTTGAGGCCCAGCAGCTTGTCGGTCTGCTCCTGATCCTCGGCCATTGCGAATCTGGTTTCGGAGTGATCCAGGACGTAATGCATCTCGTCCTCAATGGCGTCTTGAAATAGGGGCACCGGAACACCGCCCAGGCACATGGCGGCGACCATGCTCCAGTAAAGCGTAGGCCGGTTATCGCCGATGATGGCAACCTTGTCGCCGCGCTTAAACCCCAAAGACGCCAGACCCAGGGCCAAAGATCTGACCTGCTGCAGATACTCGGTAAAGGTATATGACTGCCAGACACCGTAATCCTTCTCCCGGATGGCATCTTTTTTATTACCGAATTTGGTAACGTTTTGCAGTAAAAGGTTGGGAATAGTCAGTTCCATCTGTGCGCGTCCTTCCATCAAATCCTTTGCACTTCTCAAGCCTCCGCTTTTGTAGATGGGCCCTTGTCGGCGCCGGCGGCGCCACCCAGATAAGCCCGAATGACTTCAGGGTTCTTGCGAACTTCGTCGGGCGTCCCTTGGGCAATTTTACCCCCATATTCAAGAACAAGGATTCGGTCGGAGATATCCATTACCAAACCCATATCGTGTTCGATCAAAACGATGGTTTTACCGAGTTCCTCGTTGGCGTCGAGGATAAAGCGGGCCATGTCTTCTTTTTCCTCCAGGTTCATGCCGGCCATGCACTCATCCAGAATGATCAATTTGGGATCAAGGGCCAGGGCACGCCCGAATTCGACCCGTTTCTGGATACCGTATGCCAGAGGACCGACAACGGCCTTGCGAACGTGTGCCATTTCCAGAAAATCGATGATTTGCTCGATCTTTTTACGAAATTCGATTTCTCTTTTCTGGGCCAGGCCCCAGTAGATGCCGCCCGAAAGCACACCCTTTTTAATTCGGGCGTGAGCTCCCAGCATTAAATTCTCAAGAACAGTCATGCCCTTGAACAGAGCGATATTCTGGAAGGTTCGGGCAATGCCGAGAGCGGCTACTTTATGGGAGGGGAATCCGGTAATGTCGGTTCCATCAAAAAAGATTTCACCGTTTTCAAAGGGATAGACTTTATTGATGCAATTAACAAGGGTTGTTTTCCCGGCCCCGTTGGGGCCGATGATGGCCACGATTTCACCCTTATTCACTTCGAGGCTGATTGAATATAGGGCCTGGACACCTCCAAATTCCTTCGAGACTTCATTTACTTCAAGCAGAGCCATGAATAGCCTTTCTGGAAAAGCGAGTAATCCGAATAGCGCGTCTGATGATTAAAAGACGCAGCTGACACCAGGTTCTAGGAGAAAGATCTTACCCAAAAGGAACATGATCTCTACCAATGATCCATATCAGAACCTTTAGAAGGTACCATATGTGGCACTATGCGTTGCGCCTGTCAACCCATTTTAATTATTTTACCCTGCTTTCGATAAATTTGACAATCGCCTGCAGGCTGGAGCCGGGCGGAAAAACCGCTGAAATTCCCATCTCCTTGAGCAGCGGGATATCTTCGCGCGGGATGGTCCCGCCTGCAATGACGATAATATTTTCAATTTTTTGTTGGTTGAGAAGGTCCATAAAGTGACGCACCTGCCGGTAGCGGCCTCCGAGGCTTAGGCCGATTATGTCAACGCTTTCCTGAATGGCCGCCGTAATGATTTCTTCGGCCGCGAGCATACCGCCATAAATGACTTCCATCCCCGCATCACGGAGCCCGGTGGCCACAACCGCGATTCCGGTCCAATGGCCATCCAGATTCGGTTTTGCCAATAAAACGCGTGGTCTTTTTTTTTGTGTTTGCATCAGGGTACCTTTTAGAACGTCATTTTGGGCGGATTCCAGGTTCCAAACACTTCCCGGAAAATGTTTCCCACCTCCCCCACCGTAATAGCGGATCGGACGGCTTCCATCATGACCGGCATGATATTGGTTCCTGTTTCACAGCTTTTGCGTAAATCATCCTTGCAGCGTAACGCTTTAGTCTCATCCCGGTTTTGCCGCAGACGTTCCAATCTCTCCATGGCGATCTCCCAGGAATTGGGATTGTGGCGAAAGGCCTCAACCTGGTAGGGCTCCTCTTCCATCTCAAAGCAATTCATCCCGACGACTTTTAGCTCTCCACTTGCGATTTGGCGCTGTTTTTGCATAGTTCCTTTCAAGGCTTCCTGGTGGAAAAACCCCGATTCGAGGCAATGGATAAACCCTCCTTCCTGATCGATTTTGTCCATATACTCCCAGGCCCGGCTTTCGACTTCATCGGTCAATGATTCAACAAAGTAAGATCCGGCCAGCGGATCAACGACATTGGTAATATTGCTTTCATACTGCAAAATTTGCTGGGTCCTGACGGACATGGTATGCGCCATCTCGGAGGGAATACAAATCGCTTCATCATAGGCCGCCACACCCATCGACTGGACTCCGGCAAGGCCGGCGGCCATCGCCTGATAAGTGCCGCGAACGATATTGTTTAAGGGCTGTTGATAGGTATAGCCTGAACCCTGAACCAGAGCATGAATTCGCAATCTGAGGGAGCGCGGATCTTTGGCTGCGTATTTTTCACTCAGCAGTTTGGACCACATCCGGCGTGAGGCCCTCATCTTGGCAATGTCTTCAAAAAAATCCCGACCAGTGGCAAAACTGACGCCACCGATGGCGTAGGCAAAATCGTCGATCTTCAATTTTCCTCGGGTGAGGATTTCATCGATGTAGGCCACAGCATTGGCGAATGTCATTGCCAGTTCCTGATAGCCGTTGACGTTACATTCGCGCGCATTGTAACCCGGGATTGAGATGGGAATCCAGCGGGGCATATTTTCAACGCAGAACTCGATCAGATCACAGTTTAATCTGAGTCCCGGTGTCGGGCCGACTTGATCCTTATAGAGGTTTGAAAGATAAAAAAGAAAAAAGTCTCCCTCGCCCGTTCCGCTCAATTTTGAAAGGGGGATACCTCTTTCCTGAGCCACGGAGAAATAACAGGCATGCGAAAAGGGACTTAAAGGCGGTCCCACCCCGCCCGGATGGCAATAAAGCTTTTCAATCGGGATTCCTTCCAGGGCGATCTCGAATTCTTCAAGGGAAAACATCGGCGGTCCGTATTGACCGACTTCGTCTTTACGAGCGAGAACCGCCGGATGATCGACATCATACAGATACCAGGTGGACATGTCGCTTTCCATAATAAAACCGGTTTCCCCTTGCTCCAACAGATATAAAATCCGCTCCCTTTCATCTTCGGCGGTGCCGTAGCCGCTCAATTGAAAGATTCGCCACAGTTTATCACGGTACATGTTGGGGTAGGCACCCCTAGTAAACGGAACGGCACCGGGCCGACCGAGATCACGTTCATAGTCCAGATCGGCCGTGTCGTGCGGGCTGTAGACCTTTTTTATGGGAATTCCGGATATGGTCCGATCATTGTCGGTTTTTTTAAGTATTTCCATGGCGGGGCTCCAATAGGGTTTGTGATAATTTCTGGAATTTTAGCAGAATATTTTTGGATTCGCAAGTCTCTCAAATAGAACCATCTTGACAAAAATCCGGTATGGTTTTATATTCGACGCATGTCGAACAATCGAGAGAGCAACCTAGAAGAATTTGCCGAAATGTTTAAAGCCCTGTCCAATCCCAATCGGCTGCGGATCTTTTTACGTCTGCTGGCATGCTGTACACCGGGAACGATTGCCGAGCGTATGAACTGCAAAATCGACTCCGAAGGATGCGCCTGTGTCGGTGAACTGGGTCAGGATTTGGGGATTGTACCTTCTACGATTTCACACCACATTAAAGAACTCCGGCGCGCAGGTCTTATTCGTATGGAGCGAAAGGGACAGAAAATCGATTGCTCCATCGATCCTGAACAACTGAAAGCGCTGCAGCAGTTTTTTTCGTTATAAAAAGTGATGGCGTTGTAAAAACTTAATCTGCGGTGAAATCAAATTCTTGCCCCTTCTCAACAAATCCTTTAAAACCGTCCGCCTCGGGTTGATACTCGGGCTCGGGCTGATAATGGTATAGCCACATCTTCTCTTTTATCTTCGTAGGCAGAGTACATAGATCTTCGTAGTGGGTGTGGATAATTGACTTATAAGGAGTGGTTTCACAATCATGGAAGATAACATTCACCTTATCCGCAATTTCGAAAATAAAATCGTGTTGAAATTGGGTATCCATGGTAAGTAACACGACAGGCCCCTTGTACTCGACTTCTTTTACCAAAAGTCCGAAACTGCCGTGTTTTCTGGTTTCCGTGATAACATGCGGCATTTTCATTAGCGTAAACTTGACCCCTTCCCATAAAAAGGAGTCATTTTCGGATAAGGGCTGGCAGTCAAAATAGTCGCTTAGATGCATTTCCCGGCCCTCAATGCAACCCAGCCCGCCCTTAAGGGAATGATTCCACATCTGATTCATAATCTTTTCTTCCATAAAGAGCTTGGGTTTCACTCGGTTTGGACCGAAATAGCTGTTAAAGGCGATCCACTCCATCCCTCCGATATGATCTGCATGGAGATGTGAAATATAGATCGCGTCAATCTCTTCACCCAGATTGCTATTGTGGATATTGCATTCACTCAACGCGAACCTTGCATCACTTCCGCAGTCTATGAGCATCTTTTTGCCACTCCGGGCGGTGATCAACATGTTGGATTGATAATACGCAGATGTCGTGAAAGCCGAGCCAACTCCTATAAACTTGATTTTCATACGCTTAAGTTCTTCCGATGTCGTGGTCGTGTTAATGTACTATTTTAGTTTGCATTGAAAAGTTAGGGAGTGTTGCACATTCATGTCAAGGAAAAATTAGTGCAAAACGGTTTTCAATCAACTCGCTTAAAGCCGGTTTATAAGCAAAAGACGTATTTCTCCCAGCTCGCGAACCGGAAAATTAGCTGTTGATAAAATCAGACCAACATGTAAAGCAGCATCGGTGCGAACGGCGTTTTGGACCTACCTTGTAAGGAGAAGAGAAAATGAAACATAAGCCCAAACCCGATTTTGAGAGGTACATGAAGGCTTTAAACTGTGAGGAACCGGACCGGGTACCCCTGGGTGACTGGCATGTGGATTCATTGCCCAAAGCTAACTTTCTGGGGCGAAAAATAATCACCTTGGAGGATCAGGTGGAATTTTGGTCCTCGGCCGGATTTGACTTTGTGACTTCCTCTTCGGGAATCCTTGAACCGGTTCGCGCCCCTGAGGGGATGACCACCAAAGGCGATGCGGTCGGCACCCAATACGGCGGTGGTCGCCAAAGGGAATGGGCCCAGGAACATGAAAGCGTGATTAGCGACTGGGACGCATTTGAGAAATACCGCTGGCCATCGGTGGATAATTTTGATTTGTCCCAATGGGATGGTTTTGACAAAATTCTGCCTTCCGGAATGAAAGCAATCCTCCTTTTGGGGAAAATTTATACCACGGTCTGGATGTTCATGGGGGCCGAAACTTTTTTTGCGGCACTTGAAAACGACGAGGAACTGGTTTCGGCGCTGTTTGAAAAGGTCGGGCAAATCCAGTACGAGACATTTCTCAGGGTGATCGAGCACCCCTGTGTCGGGGCCGTGCTCAATCCGGACGATATCGCGCATAACACCGGTCTGTTGATTCATCCCAAATATTTAAAGAAATATGTGTATCCATGGTATAAAAAGATGGGTGATGTATGCCGTGACAAAGGCCTGGGCTTTATTTTTCACAGTGACGGGGATTGCTCGGAGGCTCTGGGGGATCTGATCGACTGCGGATTCCATGCCTTCAATCCGATTCAGCCCAATTGCATGGATATTGAGCAGATCAAGCAGAAATGGGGCCACAAGCTTTGTCTGATCGGCAATATCAATCTCGACTCAACCCTCACTCTTGGGACACCTCAGGATGTTCGGGCGGAGGTCTATGAAAGAATCAGGACCATCGGCCCGGGCGGCGGGTTCATGGTAGCCTCCTCCAACTCCATCACAGACTATGTGCCGCTGGAAAACATGCGCGCTCTGATAGAGGCAACATTTGAATTCGGTCGTTACCCCATCGATCTTGAAGAGGGCGGGATCAGGGGGAACATTTGGCGGTATCAGGGTAAGACCAAAGAGGAAAAAGCGATCTACGAGAGCGATCTTGACATCGGCGCTTACCTGACGGCTCTCCTTGGCAACAGTATATCCCATCTTGTTGAACTCGCCCAAAAGGACATCGACTCGGGTGTCCCCCCCGCTGATGTGGTCAAAAGAGGGCTGATACCGGCCATGACCGAAGTGGGTGAACAATTCCAAAACGGTGATATCTATATTCCCGAGATGATGAGTGCGGCCAGGACGATGACGGGGACTATCGAAAATCTTAAGGAACAAATTGTGGATCGGAGTGAAGCAAAGCAGGGCAAGGTGGTTATCGGTACCGTAAAAGGAGACCTCCACGATATCGGCAAGAATCTTGTCATTATGATGCTCGAAGGCCAAGGTTTTGAAGTTGAGGATCTGGGCCTTTCGGTCACTCCTGAAAAATTTGCCCAGGCGGTTAGGGAGCAAAAAGCGGATATTCTGGCCCTCAGTGCAATGCTGACCACCACCATGATTGAGATGAAAAACACCATCGCCACATTAGAAGAAATGGGGATAAGGAATTTTGTCAAAGTCATCATCGGCGGTGCACCGGTGACCCAAAAATTTGCAGACACCATCGGAGCCGACGGATATGCCTACGATGCGCCCGGGGCTGCTGCGAAGTGCGCCCGGCTAACTACCTGAGAGCGATAAGTCAAAGAAACCCACCTGATTTCCTATTGATATCCAAGACCTTGATTTATTGATTTAGGGTCGTATCTTTTTGTGTATGCCACAATGTGACATAAATGATTTTGTTGTGGATGAGGCAAGCAATTTACCTCAAAAGGAGTAAAGTGAAGATTAAAGTCCAGCCCCGGATATTAATTACTATTCTATTCATGGCGCTGATACTGACTGAATGGTTTGGGCCAAATTTAGAGGTTTCTATGAAGGCATTCGCAGAAAATACATCCGGCGCAATGGGAACGGGACCGGATCTTCAAACAACCGAATACAACCGGCTTGTCAATGAATCCAGCCCGTATCTGCTACAGCATGCAACCAATCCCATTGACTGGTACCCCTGGGGTGCGGAAGCGTTTGAGAAAGCCAAAAAGGAGAACAAACTGATTTTTTTGTCCATTGGCTACTCTACCTGCCATTGGTGCCACGTAATGGCGCATGAATCCTTTGAGGATAAAGCGGTGGCAGCACTTCTGAATCAGAATTTTGTATCGATCAAGGTTGACCGGGAAGAGCGTCCCGACATCGATACGCTTTATATGCGTGTCACCCAAATTCTGACAGGTCACGGGGGCTGGCCCATGACCGTGATTTTGACCCCGGAGAAAAAACCTTTTTTTGCCGGCACCTATTTCCCCAAAAATGCTTCCCACGGACGCGCCGGATTGATGGAAATTCTGCCGAAACTGGTTGAAATCTGGACTCAAAAAAGAACAGACGTACTTGACAGTGCCGAGCGGGTAATCAGCCATATGGCAAGCCTGGAAGAGCGCACCTCCGCAGGCGTACCGGGTAAAGCTGTTTTGGCGAGGGCTCAGGAACTGCTCGCGGACAGCTTTGATGACCACATGGGCGGTTTTGAGAAAAAACCCAAATTCCCAAGTCCCCACATATTGACTTTTTTATTGCGGCATTATCATCGCAGCGGCAATCGGCAGTCTTTGGCCATGCTGGAAAAGACATTGACGCAGATGCGCCTGGGCGGAATTTATGATCATTTGGGCTTCGGTTTTCACCGTTATGCCACTGATTCCGAATGGCGGGTACCGCATTTTGAGAAGATGCTCTATGACCAGGCACTGCTCGCTATGGCTTATACAGAGACTTATCAGGCCACGGGAAAGTCACTCTATAAAAACACCGCCAGAGAAATCGCCGCTTATATCGAGCGGGAGATGCTTTCATCCGAAGGCGGCTTTTTCAGCGCGCAGGATGCCGACAGCGAAGGGGAGGAAGGAAAGTACTATTTATGGACAGCGGCTCAAATCGAAAAGGCTCTTGGCGCCGAGGATGCATTCTTTTGGCAGCAGATTTACAATGTCAGGCCGAAAGGAAATTTCTTGGATGAAGTGTCGGGGCGTCTCAATCAAAAAAATATCCTGTACCTCAAGGAGCGATTGTCTCAAATCGCCAAAGAGCTGGGGATGCATGAGGATCGATTTCGCTCCCGGCTGGAAGCAATCCGTAAAAAGCTATTAAGCATCCGTGAAAAACGGATTCAGCCCTTTAAAGATGATAAGATTCTGACCAACTGGAACGGTTTAATGATAGCCGCGCTGGCGAAAAGCGGCATGGCGTTCGGTGAACCGAAATATATCAACGCGGCACAACAGGCGGCTGATTTTATCCTGACCCGCATGCGCGACGATGACGGCCGGCTGTTAAGGCGCTATCGACTCGGGAAAGCGGGCATAAGCGCCCTGCTCAACGATTATGCTTTCATGGTTTGGGGCTTAATCGAGCTGTATCAGGCGACGTTGGCGCCCGAGTATCTTAAGGAAGCCACAAGGCTTAACGCCATAATGCTGGCGAATTTCTGGGATAATAAAAAGGGCGCCTTGTTCCAGACCGCCTCTGATGCTGAAAAACTTTTTATGCGCAGCAAACAGGCCCAGGACGGTGCTATCCCCTCGGGCAACTCGGTCGCGGCCTTGAATCTATTGCGCTTAAGCCGCTTGACCGGTAACACCGGTTATAGCCTGCGGGCCGAGGAGCTCCTAAAAACGTTTTCTATTTCCCTAGAGCGCTATCCGGCCGCTTTTACCCACCTGATACAGGCCTTGGATTATTTCCTTTATCCTGATATTCAGATTGTAGTTGTCGGCAGGCCCGATGCCCCGGACACGGTCGCCATGCTAAAGGCACTCCAAACCATGCTTTTGGCGGACAAGGTGTTGATTTTTAAACCGGCGGACAAGGATCAGGCACTCAGTATCGTCAAGCTGGCGCCCTATATTGCGAACATGACGGCCATCGACGGTAAGGCGACCGCTTATGTCTGCCGGGATTTCGTCTGCAATTTACCCACCACAGATATCCCTCAGATGATGGCGATGCTGAACAACTAAATGAGCGAATGATCCGGCATCAAGCCGTTAAACACAATTTCACAATTAGCCTTTTCATCCGCTTTCTATATTCCCACAGCTGTCAGGGTTTGACAGCGTCGTTAAGGCGTTTGAACCCTTGCGCGAGATCGGAGATCAGGTCATCGGGATCTTCCAGGCCGATGCTGTAGCGCAGCACATATCCCGATTCCGTCCACCGACTGGCTGTCCGAATTTTTTTAAGACTGGAGGGTAAAACAAGACTTTCGTAGCCTCCCCAGCTGGCGCCGATCTTAAAAAACCGATATTCGTCCACCATATGGGAAACGGCCTGCTCTGACTCTGTGTGAAGCACCACCCCGAACACACCCGATGCACCCTCAAAATCCCGCTTCCATATTTTGTAACCGGGGTCCTCCGGCAGTGGGGGAAACAGAACCCGCTTGACTTCCGAACGCGCCTGCAGCCAACGGGCGATTTTCAACGTGGTGGTCTGGTGCTGCTTCAGGCGCGCCCCCATGGAACGCAATCCTCTCAGCGCCAGATAACAGTCGTCCGGTCCGGCGATTTCTCCAAAAACCATAGTCGTGTCTTTGACCTGCCGAAACAGCGATTCAGTTCGGGCCGTAATAATTCCAATCACCAGGTCTGAGTGACCGGATATATACTTCGTGCCGGCCTGAATCGAGATGTCGACCCCTTTGTGGAACGGTTTAAACAAGAGTGGGGTGGCCCATGTGTTGTCCAACAGCACCAGAATGCCCCTTTGGCGGGCGGCGGCCGCAAGGGCCGGTATGTCCTGTACCTCGAATGTCAGAGATCCGGGGGATTCGCAAAAAATGAGCCGGGTGTTGGGTTGAAACAATTCTGAAATGCTTTCACTTTCCAGAGGATCGTAGTAGGTGGTCTTCACGCCAAAACGCTTTAACACCGTATCACAGAATTCACGCGTGGGACTATAGACGGAATCAACCATCAATATGTGATCCCCCTGCCCGACAAAGGCTGTAATCGCAAAGGTGACCGCGGACAGACCGGAAGAGGTCACCACGGCCCCCTGTCCACCTTCCAGTTCCGCTACGGCATCTGCCAGAGCGTCGGTAGTCGGTGTCCCGTAAGCGCCATAACGAACAGCGCGATATTTCCGTTCCCCAACCGCGCGCTTTTTGAAAGACTCAAGACTCGGATAGAGTACGGTTGAGGCGTGATAAACCGGAAGATTAACGATGCCGTAGTGTCTTTGAGGATCCCTGCCGCTGTGTACCAACAATGAATCATCCTTCATGTGCAACCTCGCTGTTTGCTTTCGTTAAGCTGGAGTATCACAACCATTTCCCTTATCAAAAAGCAATTTGTCAAATAAATTTTGTACTTGACAAATATATACGACCGGTCTATTATTTAAGAGTATTCAAAATTTGGAAGTATTTTTGTTATGAAAAGCGATACCAAAAACAGACTTCTTGAAGTCGGTGCTGAGATCATCCATCTGAAAGGATATAACCATACCGGTATCCAAGAGATTCTTGATGCGGCCGGGGTCCCAAAAGGTTCTTTCTACAACTATTTTAAAAACAAGGAAGAATTCGGCTTACAGATCATTGATCATTTCATTAACCATTTTTCGGCTATGGTCGATCCAATACGTAAAGAAGATTCTTTATCTCCACTTGGAAAAATTTGGAAAATCCTGGACCAGTTTCTGCCTTTCTTTGAAAACAAGGATTATGGATTAGGCTGCCCGATCGGCAATCTTTCCCAGGAAATGGGCGATCTAAGTGAGGCTTTCCGACACAAACTAAAAGGCGCCTTTGAATTTATGGCTCAAATCTACGCCGAGCTCCTTGAAGGAGCCAAGGCGGCCGGTGAAATTGCAGATACGCTTGAAACCCGGGAGACGGCTTACTTTATCATTTCAAGTTGGCACGGCGCACTGACGCGGATGAAGATTGAAAAGAGCCTGGAACCCTTAGAAAACCATCGCCATTTCATCTTCGAATACGTTTTGAAAGCCTGAGGCCCTGATATCAAATCGATGCAGGGCTATTTTTTTGGTTTTTCGAAATAATAGACCGGTCTGATTGAAATGATAGAGAAAACAATGCGACCGCAGATCTGGAGACCCAAAATGTGGGGTGATAACAAATGATGGTTTCGTAAAAAGTCACGAATTCAACTAAAGATGGCTAAGTAAAAAGGTTCATATACAAGGCGTAGTATTTTTTCAGGAACGAGGCCATACATGTAGTATGCCGAGTGTCTGAAAAAAAACTACAACGCAGTAGATGGGACTTTTTACGACGCCATCAACAAATGGAGGCTAAATCGGGCCTAGGACAAATTTCGCTTCATTTTATCCTTGAGTCCATTTCATTCACCTAATCTCGTTAAGAGACAGACCAAAAAGGAGGAGTCAAAATGAGTTCAGAAGAAACGATTAAAGAAGTAGTTGGTGGGCACAATCTAATGCACATCGCGACGATTGATACCGATGGCATGCCTTGCGTAAGAGGAGTCGATTTTGCTGTAAGCGAGAGTGAGAACGTATTGTATTTTGTCACCCACAAAGATTCACGCAAAGTCCAACAGATAAATCACAAAGGAAGCGTAGCGATTTCAATTGACCATGACTGTCCAACCTGGGATGATCTTCAGAAATTGAAATATATAAAAGGAACAGGGTCTGCGAAAATTATCGAAGATCCTGAAGAGATGCAAAAGGCTTTTGGACTCCTCGTGCAGAAACTCCCTTTCCTTGAAAATCTGCCCGGTGAACCTTCAGATTTCGTGAGCGTGAAGGTTGAACTCAAAGAAGTATTGGTAACGGATAATACCATTGGTTTCGGACATACCGAAACGGTCACTTATTAACCCTTTGCATGGCAACCTTTGACAGGTGCCAGTATGCATTTTCCCTCTGGCGGGATGCAAAAAAAATATTCCCGCCAGAGGGCGCCTATCAGAAAGGAGTATTTGATGAAGAAAATTCTTGTTCGCTATAAGGTCAAAGCTGACCGAGCAGCAGAAAACGAAGAGTTTATCCGCAACGTATTTGCAGAACTCAAGCAAGCCGGACCGGATGGTCTGCGGTATGCGTCCTTCAAGCAAGAAGATGGGGTTAGCTTCGTCCACATCGCTTCAATTGAAACTGAAGGAGGAGAGAATCCTTTGGCTGAATCCAGGGCCTTTAAGGCGTTTGTGGAAGATATTCAAGACCGGTGCGAGGAGGCGCCGGTTGCTGTGGATCTTTTTGAAATCGGATCGTATCGGTTTTAGTAATTGAAAGCTTTTTTGGCCTTATCCATTGGCATCCAGCATCTTGAAAAATAACCAACGTTCACTAAAAGGCCTTAAAGCTGATATGTGGATGCTGTTTATGGAAGGGCACACGGTGGGCTAGGTGAAAAGCGGAATAGCATCAGCCAATGGCATTGAAATTGCCTACGAAAGGTCCGGTGATCCGGCCCAAGAGACGGTACTTCTGATTGCCGGGCTCGGAAGTCAGCTGGTTTACTGGCCCGAACAGTTCTGCCAGCTTTTTGTCGATCGGGGTTTTCAGATTTTGCGAATGGATAATCGCGATGTGGGACTGAGTTCAAAGACACCGGGCAAGCCACCCGATGTTGCCGCCATTCTGCGCGGTAAGGGCATAACACCGCCATATCGACTGGTGGACATGGCGGCTGATGCGGTGGGCTTGCTGGATGCCCTATGCATCAACGCCGCCCATATGGTCGGCGTTTCGATGGGGGGCATGATCGCTCAAGCAGCGGCGATTGAATACCCGCAGCGTGTGAGTTCCCTGACGTCCATCATGTCGTGTGCCAAACCGGCCGTGGGAGACATGGATGACGACATTGTCGCGCAATCGCTGGCAATGGATCTCACCGACCCGGAAACCTATGTCGATCTCCAGGTCGAGGGGTATCGGGCCATAAGCGGTCCTCACTTTGATGAGAAGACCATCCGAAATATGGTTCGGCGTTCCTTTGAGCGATGCTACCACCCGGCGGGCTGGTCCTACCAGACATTGGCGGTCTTGGCCGGTGGCGACCGCACCGCAGCGCTTGGGGAACTATCTGTTCCGGCGCTGATCATTCACGGGAAAATCGATCCGCTCATTTTGCCATCAATGGGTGAAACCACCGCGGCGGCAATCCCGGGGGCCAAGATGCTCCTGATCGAAGAAATGGGACACGACTTACCCCGCCCGCACTGGGCTGAAATTGTCGATGCAATCGTAAACTTGCGGGCCTTATGATGCCCGGAAATATGAAGGAATCAATACAAGAAAAGAGGGGAATCATATTTGATGACGATGAAGTTATCACTTGACACTTTGCCAAAAGATAAATAAATACCAAATAAGGTACAAACTTTACCATATTTGGTATTTTGCTATGGATACTAAAAAATCACCGCATACTCCCGCCATAAATCGAGCCGTAGATGTAATTGAACTCATGGCCGCCAGCGAGACCGCCTTGTCCCTCTCGGAATTGATGCGACGGCTTGCGATTCCACGACAATCGCTCATCAGGATTTTGAATACGTTGTGTGACCGCGGAATCTTAAACCGGAGTCCACGGCGGGGTTATTATCAACTGGGAATGAAGCTCTTGTATTTAGGCAACCGTCTTCAGGACAAGATCAACCTCCGTTCCGTGGGTTTGCCGTTCATGCAGAAACTGGCCCAGCAAACCCGCAAAACCATCGAGCTGTCGACCCTGGATCGGGATCAGCTCCTGCTGATCGAGCAGGTCGAGGGGAGCGAAGGCGTCAGGCTTTATTCGAGGGTTGGTGGGGTTTATCCCTATTTTCATGCAGTTGCCGTGGGAAAGGTTTACCTGGCGCACATGAAACCGGATAAAATGCGCCGTGTGCTGCACAAAATTGGGCTTCCTGCGGTAACGGCGAACACCATCACCAAAATTGAGACCCTGGAGGTACAATTGGCGGAAGTTAGAAAAAATGGATATGCCTTTGAAGACCAGGAGTTGCGAAAAGGCATCCGGAGAGTGGCGGCACCGATTTATGAGCACCGGGATGATCTGGCCGGCTGTATCGGTATCGCGGCGCCCGTGTTCAGCTTTGAAATGAAAAACAGGGAGGAATTAGGCCGCTTGATCGTTCAGACGGCAACCCGGATTTCGCAGGCTATGGGACGCTGGGGAAACTAAGAACATATGAAACAATTCTTCTACCCATCTGCTATAGCCGTTTTCGGCGTGGCCGAGGAACAGCGCAATCTGGCCCGAAATATTATTTTAAACTGCCAGACCATGGGATATAAGGATGAGATCTATCCGGTGGGCCGAAAACCCGGTCGTGTCTATGAAAAGGAGATTATAACCGATCCGGAGACGTTGCCCGCGGGAATCGACTTGGCCGTGATTTTGGTACCTGCCAAAGTGGTTGCGGATACGCTGGAAATTTGCGGTCAAAAAAAAATCCATCACGTGGTCATTTCAACCGGCGGGTTCAGTGAATACGACGATCAAGACAATCGAGCTGAAAAAGAAGTCCTGGCGGTCATAAGGCGCTATGGAATTCGAGTGATCGGACCCAACTGTATCGGTGTCATATGCCCCGGTTCAGGTCTGTGTACGCCCTTTAACCCCCTGCAATCTCAGAATTTCAGAAAAGGACCGATCGGCTTAATCGTCCAGAGCGGAGGCGTCACCACGCAGTGCGCCTATCAATTTTCAGACGAACATATCGGCTTTTCAAAGATCATCAGCATGGGTAACAAGCTTGATCTGACAGAGACCGATTTTCTGGAGTATCTCATGGGGGATGAAGATACTGAGCAGATTCACCTGTATCTGGAGAGCATCGAAAATGGGCGCGATTTTGTCCGGCTGGCTCGAAAATCGTCAAAACCGATCATTGTTTTTAAATCGAATACGACCAAAACCGCATCCGGCATCGCAAAATCTCACACAGCCGCGCTTTCAAACAATGATAGGATTGTCAAGGGCGCTTTGAAGCAAGCGGGTATCGTAGCGGTGCAAAGTATTGAGGAGATGACCATCTGCGCCAAGGCACTTCGATTGCCGCCCCTAAAAGGAGATCGTTTGGCGGTCATTTCTTTATCGGGGGGTTTTTCGGTGATTCTGGCAGATATCTGTGAGCAGAATGGGTTTAAATGCCCTGCACTGCCGCGACAAATGATGGATCAAATTGAAAAATCGCGCCGGGGCGGCGTCATCCGCATGTCAAATCCGATGGACTTTGGTGATGTGCATGATATCGATACGTTGGTGTTTACGCTTGAAAATTGTTTGGCATTGGAGGATATCGATGGTTTGGTGCTGTCATTTATGTACGAACCTCACATGGCGGACATCTTCGGAAATGAAATCGGGCACCCCAAGCAGATGTTGAAATTCTTGCAAGGGCTCGGCCAAAGATTCGACAAGCCCATTGCGCTCAGTTTTTTTGCCGAAAAGAAGCATATCGAAGATTTCAAAAGCATAAACCGGTTTCCCGTTTTCAATGATCCGGTGGAAAGCGTACGTGCCTTGAGAATGTTGCGGGATTACGGTAAGTGTCCAACCCTAAATGGTCTTTTTTCCGAAAATAAATCGGATAAATCTTTAATATAGGAGAACAAACGATGCAGGTAATTGAAAAAGCCCTTGCAGAAGGGCGAACGACTCTTTCGGAGTATGAAGCAAAAGAATTTTTGGCGTCTTATGGGATACCGGTTACGCGTGAAGTACTTGTGGACCGCAAAGAGGATCTAATCAAAGCGGTTGCGGAGATCGGTTATCCGCTGGTCATCAAAGGGTGTGCAGCCGAGATCGCTCACAAAACCGAAAAAGGCTTGATCCGGCTGGATGTCCGTAACGAATCAGATGCCGTGACGGCTTTTGAGGAAATCATGGCTGACATGACCGGTTCCGGAAAGGCGGTTTTGATCCAGGAGATGGTCAAAGGACAGCGCGAACTGGTGGTTGGCCTCATCCGGGATCCTCAGTTCGGGCCATGCGTGATGTTCGGGCTGGGCGGTATTTTTACGGAAGTTCTAAAAGATACCGCTTTTAGAGTTGCTCCCCTTGAAAAGAGGGATGCTTTTGAAATGATGCATGAAATAAAGGCCCATAAAATCCTGGAGCCCATCCGCGGCATGCCGGCTGCCGACCAGGAGGCCCTGGCACAAATTCTGATAACGGTCGGGCGTATCGGGCTGGAACATGAAGCAATCAAGGAAATCGATATAAACCCGGTCATTCTTTCCGGAAGCAAACCGCTGGCCGTGGATGCGCTGGTGGTGATGGAGGGTACGGGTTTTGCCGGATGAACTGGAGGTCTTTTTAAATCCCGAATCGGTCGCTGTTATCGGTGCCACGGAAAGACCGGGATCGTGGGGATCTTTTATTATGCAGGGATTGCTCTCGCTGAAGTTCGCCGGACGAATCTTTCCGGTCAATCGTCATGCCGAACAGGTTTTCGGCATACCGGCTTTCAGCGATATTGATGAAATCGATGATTCGATCGATTTGGCGGTTATCGCCATCCCGGAGCAGTTCGTCGAAGAAACGATCAGCGCCTGTGCCCGCAAAGGCGCCAAGGGGATCACCCTCATCACATCCGGCTTTGGTGAAATATCGAAAGAGGGAAAGGCGAAACAGGAGGCACTGGCCGGGCGCGTGAATTCTTATGGGATGCGGTTGCTCGGTCCCAATGTAAGCGGTACGTTCAATCTTCACGCCGGATTCAACGCGTCGTCGACGCCGGGAGGAAACCTCCTGGCTTCCCCCATTGCGGCCGCCTGTCAGGGCGGCTATGCATTTTATGACATCCTCTCATCGGGTGGGGCCAAAGGGTTAGGGGTTGGAAAATTCATTCATACCGGAAATGAATCTGATCTTACCGTGACGGAGTTCCTTGATGTCTTCGGTCGCGACCCGGAAGTGAAAGCCATCGTGATGTATATCGAGGCCATTCGCGACGGCCGTCGCTTTATGGAAATCGCTCGGAAAATCACCCCCACAAAACCGGTGATCGTGTACAAAGCCGGAAGAACAAAGGATAGCGCCCGCGCCGCTCAAAGCCACACGGGCGCCATGGCCGGGAGCTGGAGACTGTACCAAGGTCTGCTGCGGCAGGCCGGAATCATTATCTGCCCGGCAATGGAGCTGTTGCTCCCCACGGGTATGGCGCTGGTTGAGCGTCCTCCCATGAGAGGCGCCCGCACGGGCATCATTACCGTTGGAGGGTCGTGGGGCGTGGCGTTGACCGACGCCCTGGGGGAGTCGGGTCTTTCGACTCCGGAGTTCAGCTCCAAATTGCAGAAGAAATTGAGATCTTTGGGGTTGCCCCCGCGAGCATCTACCAAAAACCCGGTTGATTTCGGTGCTTCGGGTATGTATTTAGCAACGGACATGCTGCTGACTATCGGCCGTGAAATTCTCGTTTCCGGTGAAGTCGATGCGCTCATATTACATGGTGTCGGACGGCCGGGGATGCACACCCAAAACTCCCCCGAGGAACTGAGGCTTTTTGCGGATATTGAAAAACAGCAGATCAGAGGGATACAGTCCCTGGAGAATGAATTCGCGCTTCCCGTTTTCATCGGGAGCCACCACAATCAGTGGGAAAGCCAGGTGGTGAGCGAACTCAACAAACAGAGAATTCGAATTTACAACCGTCTGGATGAAATGGCTCAAATACTTAATGCAATGCATTGTTATGCGGCCAGACAAAGCGCAATTTAGTCATAGAATCAAAATCGACCAATCGAGGAGGTAGCCCAATGAAGCGTAGGTTAAAAGCGGGTAAAAGACGTAATGCGGGGTTGAGCATGGAGGTGTTGACGGATGATGAATGCAATGAAATTCATCTGGCCACCCTGGAAGTCCTGAAAGATACTGGGGTTTTTTGTGAAAGTGAGACGGCGCTGGATCTGTATGAAAGTGGCGGATGCAATATTGATCGACAAAACAGCGTCGTCAAGTTTCCCAACTGGGTCGTAGAAGATGCCATTCGAACCGCAGCGGCCACCTTGCATGCCTGCGGCCGCGTACCCGAAGACGATGTGGCTTTGGAAGACGGCCGGGTCAGCTTCACCAATTTTGGAGAAGGGATTCGATTTGTGGATCCGTATACCGGTGAACATCACGACAGCACAAAGGCGGATCTTGAGAAAACCGTCCGCATGATCGATTATCTGGAGCACATCGACACATGTGAACGCGCCTTGTGTTCTCACGATAAACCACCGGAGGTTCAAGCCCTGCACAACGCGGAGGCCATGCTGAGCAATACAACAAAACATCACTGGTTGGGGCCGGTGGACGCTTTCCAGGCGCGCAAAATTGTGGAGATGTGCGCGGCGATTGTCGGGAGCCGCGAAAAACTAAGAGAACGTCCCCTTGTTACGTTTGTGACTTGCCCCATCAGCCCGCTCAAACTGCCGCAACATCACACGGATATTATAATGGAAGGGGCCAAAAGCGGTCTGGGTGTTTTGGTGATCGGGATGGCGCTGTCAGGCGGTTCCAGCCCGGTGCATCTGGCGGGAACACTGGTGATACAGAATTGTGAAATGTTATCCTCTCTGGTTCTGGATCAGTTAACCGCCAAAGGGGCACCGTTTTTATACGGGAGTTCGACCTGCCCCATGGACTTGAGGATGGCCACAGCCACCGTGGGCTCACCCGAAACCGGTGTGATCGGTGCGGCGGTGGCGCGCTTGGCCCGATATTACAGTTTGCCGTGTTTTGTGGCCGGCGGCTAGGGTGACAGCAAAGTGGTTGATGTCCAGTCGGGACATGAAAAAACCATCACAGGCCTTTTACCGGCGTTGGCAGGGGCCAACGTCATTTATGGTGCGGGGATGCTTGAGATGGGAATTACCTTTGACCTGGCGCAACTGGTGATCGACAATGAAATTGCGGGAATGATAAAACACGCAATGAACGGCGTGCCGGTTAATGATACAACATTGTCGGTGGA
This sequence comes from uncultured Desulfobacteraceae bacterium, assembly GCA_964530095.1. Taxonomy (GTDB): domain Bacteria; phylum Desulfobacterota; class Desulfobacteria; order Desulfobacterales; family CAZHA01; genus CAZHAH01. The sequence goes on from CAZHAH010000018.1 coordinate 31,634, forward strand.
AACGATCAAGGAGATGGGCGTCGGCAAGGATTATTTGTCCCACCCGACGACCTTTGATTATATGAAATCCCAATCCCAGGCCCAATTAATCGACCGCCATATGCGCGAAGATTGGGAGGCGGCCGGTAGCACCGACATGTATCAACGGGCGCGGGAAAAAGTGATGCATGTTTTAGAGACCCATGAACCTTTGCCGCTTCCCGAGGAAACGGCCGCCCGGTTGCGTGAGATCGTGGAGGAGGCCGAGAAAGAACTTGGCGGCGACCCGGAAAAGTAAAAGGTCAAGATTGCCAAGGGTTACCCTGAAGAGTATTCCTCAGATGGTGGCAGATGACCAAATCTGCAGATGAATGAAAGGCCAAAGTGATATTTTTTCAATGGCCGGAATGTCTTTATGAGAGATTTTTTTGTTTTTCCGGGGCAATTTCCGCTTTGAGAAAATACGGGTTGCGAGAGTCCAAAATAATCGGATCATATGATCGCCCTGTCCCATAAATTTATGGGACAAGTTAAAGAAATCTTCAAAACCATACCTAAGTCATTGGAATGGCGTTCTTTTTACACCAATGACCTGCCTTTACTACTGTCCACTTACAAAGAGGTCCAGGATGTTTCGGTCCAACATAACCTGAATAAATCCCAGATCAAAGCACTGGCAAAACTGGAAAAGGTCTCAGAGAACGAATTTAAACGGCTTGCAAATCCGGAACCATCATCCGAGAAGGTTGAATCTTCACCGGATAGGCAACATTCCGGGGCAAGAGGCCTTAGCGATTTCAGGGCAGCGGAGATAGATGCGATTACTGTGAATATAACGTTGTTGAATTCGTTGAATAACTTAGGGTCTAAACAACCATTATAGCTGACCGCTATGTCTTGTTTTGTTGGTTTCTTTTAGGGTAAGAGCGCATAAGAGCCGCCGGAGAATAATTCAACGAATTCAACCACGTCCCACTAAGTTACGGATTTTCTTTACCGCCTTAACCACCAATCTGGAGGAAGGTGACAGCCGCCTGTCATGCATAGCCATCTTTCGGGCCAATCGATAAGCTCGTTCTTGTTTATTTTGAGGAAGTTTGGCCAGTTCCCGAGCAGAAGAATAATCCAAATTGGTGACGCGCGTCACCAGTGTAGTATCGAGGTTGTTGGCAATAGTTACATGAATCGAGTTCAAATTAGGGGACGTTCGTTCCGAACGTGCCATACTATTTTTTGAAAGTGATTTGGGCTTTATTCCGAATAATTACATTTTTGGAAACAGAAATTCAATCAATTATGTAGAAGCATGGTGAGTTCTGCACTTTCTGCACGAACGTCCCCTATTAACAATACGCCGCATGGCCTTGACCGCTGACCACCCTCCCTGGGATCTAATAAGTCCACCTCCAATCAAATCCGGGCGGCGTCCCTGTTCAATCCCCTTTTTTACAAATTCGGCATAGGTCATTTTGGCCTCACGCTCTTTTGACCCGAACCACTTGAGTACATAATCCCTATCCTGCCAATCATTTTTTACTCTACCCATCAACACAGAATGACCGCAATACCTATACCGAGCCAGTTGGGTGAAATTCTCTACTTTATTTGCCCGCAATGGATTTAAATGGATATACCTGACCAGTTCCTTGAAATAGGGGTCTTCTTCACATAGGATAGATTTGTAACGATTCTGAAACAGATGCCCGTGCCTGCGGTGACGACGGTTATAGGAAATCGCATAACCGGTTAAAAATCGGCGCATATAAAGAGAAAGGCCGGATGGGCCACTGCGTAAAAGAATGGGTAAATAGGGGACATTGGCTGAGTTGACTATCGAGTGATATTTGAATCAGGCAATCTTAAAGTCAATGGGATATGATGCCGAGACGAGCGAAGTTGGATGCCCCCGGAACATTGCATGACGTGATTGTGAGAGGAATTAAAAAGCGCAAAATTGTCAATGATAAAAAAATTGTGTAATGAAGCGAAGGTGTCAAAAGCCGAATTGACTTCCGGCAGCCGGCGAAAGGGAGTGTCTGCCGTTCGAGAGCGGTTAGCGATAAGGTTGGTCGAAAAATATGGGGTCACATTAGCTGAGGTGGCTCGACGAGTCGGTGTTTGCACCTCTGCCATATCCAAAATTATCCAACAAGCGGACAAATAAGTCAACTCAGTCAATTACGTTATTTCCCCAAGAAATGATAAATTTTGAATGTTTTGGGTTGGGAATTCTTGGATAAATCGATGCAGCCTTCAGTGCATGTATGTAATGGATATACAATATGATTAACGATTACAGTAGATTACGGATATATAGCAGATATGCTGTCGACTTGGTTCATGATTCTGTAATCAAATTGATGCCATATTGCGGAGGATTATCTCAAAACTTCAAACCTATTATCTGGTTTTCTGCTTTAGGAAAATACTTCATCGTAGAAATTATCTTTGCTCAGTTGTTTCTGCCATTGTCGATGCCGTTTTACAGATTCAATCCGTCGTTTTTGTGGAATATTTATGAACCGAGCAGTCTCAACAGGTCCTAATTTCTGGATTAAAATATCGACCGCCTTTCTAACAAGATCGTCTTCATTTAAATATTTTTCTGCTTTCATTTAAGATTCTCCTTCTCACAGAAGGCAATCGGTGTTCCAGCCCAGACTTTAATATCATGTCGTTGACACTTTTTTATCAATCTATCATCGCAGGAAATAAAATTTGCATCGGACTGCTCAGCAAATGCCAAATGTGCCGCATCTGCAATACCGAATCCCATTCCGATAAGTTCCTCGGCACGTTCCCTTGCCAGTCTCTTGTTTGCCTTAATCATTTGTCCGGAACTATTCAGGACTGATTCCAACTCAATTCTTTCTTTCTGGTCAGTAATATCTGAAATTTCTCGGTAATGTACTTTTGAAACCATCATTTTAAGATGCCCAGATTGAATTTTTGCTAAAATCAAATTTAGTGCTTCTGTTTCCAATCTAATGCGTAAGTAAGTTTGATCATCGAAGGGTCTGCATAGAGTACATACATCAAGGTAAATGCTTTTTAAAGCCTGAGAAGACAAAGTTCAATCCGATATAGTGCTTTCGAAACACCTTTTTCCGAAATGTTGCCAAATAATACCGCTTTTCACCTCAAAGATAGGAATTTGCTTTTAGTGTGCATAGCTATAGCAAAAAATCGCTTGTGTGTCAAGGATGCTGCCGATATAATGTCAATGTCAATGTAAAGATTACGTAAAGGCTATTTACCCACCACGTAAACATAGCCAATAACCTCGATACTACACTGGTGACCCGGGTCACCAATTTGGATTGCCGTTCTGCCAGAGAGTTGGCCAAACTTCCTCCGATTCTCGTGCGTCCCATCGGGGACGTTACCAACTCATCGCCGGCGAGAGACGATTGCGAGCTGTCCGGGACCATACTGATATGGAAACCATTGCCTGCTCGATTGTCACAGTGGATGACCTACAGGCGAGGCGGATGTCCGCTGCTGAAAATCTCCAGCGTGAAGACCTCACTGTTTTTGAGACGATTGAAACCGTTGTGGAAGTCGTGGATGCAGAACTGATCGAAGACAAGGCGTATGTCGCTATGGGTAAAACATTCCTTGAGTGGGTGAAAACCGTACTGAGGAAGATCGATTCAGCCAGGCGAAGCAGGGAACGGGGATTTAGCCCGGAAAAGAAAACAGAAGAGGCGTCGAATAAATTTATTCGACGTGTTGAAAAAATCTTCAATAATTTGCTTAACCCTATGGATTGGCTATCTTTTTTCAAAAATGACCTTCCCCTGCTGATGGACTTTTGTCAAGAGGTTCGGGACTTATCAGATCAACACCACTTGAATAAATCCCAGATTCCCCGTGGCTTGGCGCGGCAGAATGGATATGTGCCTGGAAGAAAAAGTAAGTTTAAATGTTAGGAGCGTCCCGGAATGACGAATTTGAGGATGGCTACCGCCACCGTGGGCTCACCTGAAACCGGTGTGATCGGTGCGGCGGTGGCGCGCTTGGCCCGATATTACAGTTTGCCGTGTTTTGTGGCCGGCGGCTATGGTGACAGCAAAGTGGCTGATGTCCAGTCGGGGCATGAAAAAACCATCACGGGCCTTTTACCCGCGTTGGCAGGGGCCAACGTCATTTACGGTTCGGGAATGCTTGAGATGGGGATTACCTTTGACCTGGCGCAACTGGTGATCGATAATGAAATTGCGGGAATGATAAAACACGCGCTGAACGGCATCCCGGTTAATGATCAAACGCTGTCGGTGGAAACGATCAAGGAGATGGGCGTCGGCCGGGATTATCTGTCTCACCCGACGACCTTTGATTATATGAAATCCCAATCCCAGACCCAATTAATCGACCGCCGTATGCGCGAAGATTGGGAGGCGGCTGGGAGCACGGATATGTATCAACGGGCGCGGGAAAAGGTGATCCATATTTTAGAAACCCATGAACCCCTGCCGCTGCCCGAGGAAACGGCCGCCCGGTTGCGCGAGATCGTGGAAGAGGCCGAGAAAGAAGTGGGGGGTTCCGCCGGAAGCTCATAAAAAAAGAGTTACCCGCCGTTTTTACGTCGGCGGACATAAGCCGTTAGGTCTTTTTCAATTCGGGGGTCGATGTCCGGCTTTGTATACGCGTTAAGCCGCTCGGCCAGCACCTCGGCCGCTTTGGCGTGAATCGGTTTTTCCCCGTCTTCCTGCCAGGTGGCGTATCCATGACGGTTGACGAGGCTGCTGTTATAAAAGGCGGAACGGCATTGTTCATAGGTCTTGGAATGGGTCAGGTAGTTTCCACCGACGCCAACCTCTTTGATCAGGTCGAGATCGATCGTATCATCCGTAATTTCAATCGGCTTTAATGTTTCCAGTATGATTCCGCATAACTCCTCATCGATAATGAATTTTTCAAAACTCATGGCACTGTAGGATCCCAAGATGCCGGCGGCATGCAGGATAAAATTGCTCCCGTTGCGCAGAGCCGTATAAAGCCCCAGGGCCGATTCGAATCCGGCCTGGGCATCCGGAAAATGTGCATGGGTTACCGCATATCCTCCGCGGACCGGCAGATTGTAAAATTGCGCTATCTGGAGTGTCGCCGAGGTGATCCTTACCACCTCGGGCGCGCCCATGGCCAATTCGCCGGTGCGCATATCCGTAATCCCCGATGTTCCTCCCACAATGACCGGCGCACCGGGTTGAACGAATTGCGTTAGCGTCACACCGGCCAGAACCTCCGCGGTTTGCTGGGCCAGCAATCCTCCCAGACTCAGCGGCCCGGACGAACCGGCCATTATCAGGTCACCGAAAACACAGCCCTGGTTATGCCGGGCCAGTTCGATGATCGAGGCGGTCATCTCGGGCGTATACTGAAACGGTGAAAGGGGCGTAATGAGTGACAGCAGGACCGTCATCTCTTTGAGGTTTTTTTGGCCTCCCCACAGCATGGCGGCCATATGGATACAGTCTTTAATGCCGGTCTTGGATACCGGACTTCCCATAAAGGGTTTGTCGCAAAAAGCGATGTTGGCAAAAAGCATGTCCAGGTGTGATGTTTCGGGCTGCACGTCCGTGGGCATCGCCATCAAAAATCCATTGACATTGAGGGTGGGTGAAGTCTGTACCAGTTTGCAGAAATCGTGGTAGTCGCTCAAGGTCGTGTTGCGTTGTTTACCCTCTGCCGTAATCATAAAGGGTGCGCCATAACCGGGAGCCAGACCGAAGCCGTTGCCCCCGATGGTAATACTTTTTTGCGGGTTGCGCGCCGTCAGTTTAAAATGGGGCGGGGCCGATTCGAGCGCGCGGGTAACATTTTTTTCGGTCAGAAAGACGGTCATTCCCCCCACCTTACAACCCGCTTTCTTAAAGATGGCGATGGCTTCTTCATCGTCAAATAAAACGCCCGTGTTTTGCAGCAAGTCCATGGCGGCGTCGTGTATCTTGGTTAATTCCGCTTGAGAGTATGTTCGCATCCGATCCTGCATACCAATAATCTCCTATGTCGGGTCGCCGGTATCTGCGGTAGATTGGGCTATTTTTCGGGCAATGTATTCAACCCGCTCGATTAAATTATTTCCCATGACCATGTCGCCTACGCCGAGAATAATCGGTCGATTTCCGATTACCTGCAGCAGCCGTTCGACATAAGCCTTGAATTCATTTTCCGAAGTTCTTTTTTCAAGCAGGGGTGAGGGAATACCGCCCCAGATGACGGGACCCTTTTGCCAAATGTTCCAGGCCTCCTCGAAGGTGCATTCAGTTAATGGTGCGGGAGAAAACGATTCGCACACATCCAGCCCGGATTCGGCCAGAAGTTTAACTAGAGGTTTAAGGTTTCCGTCGGTGTGAGCGCCAACTTTTTTACCCTGCCCGTGGAGAATGTCGGCATACTTTTGATAATAGGGCAGGCAGTACTCCTGAAACAGATTTGGATTGGTCATGAATCCATCCAGGTTGTCCGGGAATTCGACATAGAGGGCGCTTAGGTCCGACAGCCGGTGAAGGATTTCAACCAGATGCCGATCTAAAACCTCGATCAGCCGTTTCAAGCGTTGCGGGCTTTCATAGAGGGCTGTGAATAAGGGGATTTCTCCCAGATATTCGAGCAGTGCCTGTTGAAACGGAATGCGATGAAGGCTGGGTACCACAAAGCCGTTTTCTGCGAGCATTTCTGAATCGGCATATATGTTCTCGAAGCGCGGTACAAATTCAGCCCTTTCGATGATATATTCGGCGGTGCGGTAATCGGCCTCTTCTTTGATCAGATGTTCCTTGAGTAAAGGTTCCATACCCCCCATGGAGATCAGGCTTTCGGCAAAGACATAACTCAAACTGACTTTGCCGACAGGGGTAATAAATTCGATCAGGGTTTGGCCGGCCTGATCACGGGGAACCTGTTCCGGAGCCCAGGCGGCCGGAAAATAATCCATCAGTGGTTCCGATTCCCGAAAAATGATCTGGTCTTGAAAGGTAAAAACAACCTCCACCCCCCGCAACTGAAACGCATAAGGGGGGGAGAATTTTTGACGGCCGATTCCCACGGCCCGGTGGATATCGTTTAAGGACATTCCCTTGAACTTTTCTGGAAGGGAGTCTGCTTGAAGCTTTGCCTGGTACCACAGCTCCATGCGGTCAATAAACGGCGGACGGTCAGGTTTGCGTTGGCTAAGAACGGCGGAAATCCGGTCATGCATTGTCCACTGGGGCTTCATTTCCTCCATGCTTTTACCCTTTCCGGCAGTTTTGGAGCATTACAAAATCTTAAAGGCGGATCGCTTCATATTATATGTTCTGCTCAAAAAGCAATTCGAAATTTATCTTTTTGTTATTTTTTGTTAGAAAGCCGATTTTATTACCCAAACAGGGTATTAATATCCTATAAGAATTTTTTTGTTTTTTTTTCAAAAAACGCAAAATTGGTATTGCATTTTTATATATAGCAGGCTAATGGAAATTGCTTCTTCTTAGAAGCTATCTTATCTATGCTGGGCACGAGGTGTCTATGACCACCAGGGTCACCTCCGATCAAATTCTTTTTTGGCAGCAGAACCGTGTCATGGCCAACGACTCTGGAGGACATCTTCCTATCGCCCACTATCAACCCCAGGGTTTGAGCCCGGTCAAATATTTCACCGACGAGCAACGCCGCCATGCGAGATGGATCGGCGCATTAAGATGTGAAGTTATTTTTGAGCGTGCCCTTAGTACGTCTAGTGATTTAGGCGTTTGCGGCAACAACGGGATACTTGTCGAAACAAAAGGGATCAAATGAGAAGAGTTTCAAGAAGCGGTATCGGGACAACAGCGGGTTTTGGATTGAGCGCCCATTCCAGGGATGAGCTCGATTCAATCCATTATGCCACGCTGCAGATTCTACAAGATACCGGTATCAAAGTAATGAGTACAGAAGCCCTGGAAATTTTTCATGGCGGCGGTGCCACGGTGGAACGTTTTGAAGGCTATGGAATTGTAAAAATCCCATCATATCTGGCGGAGGAGTGCGCCTACTGGGCGCCCCGGGTAATCGTCTACGATGCCCGCAACCCGGATGATGACTTTGTGGCTGAACCCAATCGGGTGGGATTTACGACGTTTGGGGGGTGTGTCAACGTGATCGATCCGGAAACAAGGGAAGTTAGACGCGCAACCAAAAAAGACCTGGGGGATATCGCCTGTGTGTGTGACTATCTGGATGAAATTTGTGTCCTCACCCGCACCGTCAATGCCACGGACGTGCCCGAGAGCACCCAGTCCATCCATAACCTCGAGGCGATGCTGACAAATACCGGTAAGCATCTTTTCCTGGGGGCCGACTCCCCCCGTGCTCTAGATGTGATGGTCGAGCTTGCCGCGGCCTGTGCCGGCGGAAAGGACAATTTTCTCAAAAGACCTATTTTTAGCGTCAGCGTTTGTCCCATAAGCCCTCTTTCGCTTCCCCAAAATACATGTGACGTGATCATCGAGGCCGCCAGATTGGGGATCGGTGTTATGATAATGCCCATGGCCCTTTCGGGCGGCACATCATCGACTACTCTGGCCGGTACGCTGGTGACCCATAATGCCGAGGTGTTGAGCAGTATCGTCCTGGCCCAGCTGGTGCGCAAAGGGACGCCGTGCACCTACGGCAGCAGCAGTACGATTCTGGATCTGAGATACGGAACCACCGCCCTCGGCTCGCCCGAGTTCGGGCGCATCAATGCATCCCTCGTAAAGCTGGCCCAATACTATCGTCTGCCCTGCTTTGTGGGCGGGGGCGGTTCCGACAGCAAATTGCCCGACATTCAGTCCGGATACGAATTCACGCTCAGTGCCACCCTGAGTGCCTTGTCGGGTGCCAATATCTCTTTTGGCTGCGGTGTGCTGGAACAAGGGATGACGATCGATTATGCCAAGTTAATGATGGACGCGGAAATGATTCGCATGATTCAAAATGTCCTGCGGGGGGTTGCCGTCAATGATGAAAGCCTGGCCATGGATGTCATCCATGAGGTAGGTCCGGGCGGCGCTTATATTTCCCATGATCACAGTCTGAGTACCATGCGCAGCCAATCCCAATCCAAATTGTTTGATCGCCGGTCGCGGAACGATTGGATAGAACTGACCCAGGGGGAATACATACAGGAACAGGCTTACAGGGCGGCAATCCATATTCTCCAAAATCATAAACCGCCGGAGTTGCCCCAAGGGGCGGCGGAGACAATGCAGGAGATGGTAAAGGAATTCGAAGCAGCGGAAAAACAAAATAAAGCAGGGTTAAAAGAAGCAAAACCTTGCTAAGCTTGAAAGGTGACAATTCGAGTATGGCGATTGGATTGCATAAACATCATAAGGAAGGAGGGCCCATACAGCGTATTTTGGTATAGGATGGCTTTAAAAATAAAACATCATTTTAATCATAAAAAAACGAAAAGGAGAAGTTGCGATGTCAGAAGTGTACGAGAAAATGGCACAGGAGCTGATTAATGCCAATGTCGAAGCCGTAAACAAATTGGTGGCTGAATCTCTTGAGAATGATATTCCAGCCAAGGATATTATGGACAGCGGACTTATTCCGGGGATGGATGTGGTCGGCCAACGCATGAAGACCGGAGAAATGTTTATCCCCGAAGTTCTTCGCTCGGCTAAGGTCATGCAGGGTGCGATGGAGCTCCTGAGGCCCCATTTGTCGGAGGAGGACAGCGCCGGTTTGGGGACTCTGGTGATCGGAACCGTGGAGGGGGACCTGCACGATATCGGTAAAAACCTCGTATCCATGATGCTTCAGGGGGCCGGTTTTAATGTGGTGGACCTGGGCGTCAGCGTGAAACCCGACGCTTTTGTGGAAGCCGTAAAGACCCATCAGCCGGTTCTTTTAGGGATGTCGGCCCTTTTGACCACCACCATGCCCAAAATGGAAGAAACCATTTCGGCCCTTAAGGAAGCGGGTATCCGCGATCAGGTCAAAATCATGGCCGGCGGTGCACCTGTAACCCAAAAATTCATCGAAGAAATCGGGGCCGATGCTTATGGCGCCAATGCCGGTTCTGCGACCGAAAAAGCCAAAGAGGCCTTGGGAAAATAAGGCCGTAAAAGTGACGCGCCATAGATTGTGGCTAATTATTAAATTGGCAATTGCTCATATGAATACAAATCTCGTTATTGTCATTCCCGCGAAAGCGGGAATCCAGTAAAAACAAGGGATTTTGGATTCCGGCTCTTCACTGCGCTACGGCCGGAATGACATTCTTTAATTGCCGGGTTAATCGAAAGGAGGTGTTTCCCTGTGAAACGAAATCTTCATGCCGGAAAGAGATTGAGTGGTGGATTAGGCTTAAATCTCTTTACCGAAGATGAACTGTATGAACTCCATTTGGCGACTCTGGAAGTCCTGGAAAAAACAGGCTTGTTTTTTGAAGACGCAGAAGCGCTGGAAACCTTGGATGGCGGGGGTGCCGTCATCGATAAAAAGAATAAAATAGTCAAATTCCCCCCGCATTTAATTGAAGATTCCATACGTTCGGCGCCCTCAAAGATTGTCCTGGCGGGTCGCAACCCCAAACACGATTTTGTGATGGAGAACAACCGCGTCGGATTTACAAATTTCGGCGAGGGCGTTTTTGTCATCGATCCGTATACCGGTGAACATCGTGAAACGACGAAAGCCGACGTGTCCGCGACCGCCGTTCTGGCTGATTATCTCAGCGAAATCGACGTTTATGAACGGGCCGTAGGCGCCGAAGATGTGCCTAAAAAAACGGTCCAGCTGCACAATGCCGAGGCCTGGCTGCCCAACACCAGCAAACACGGATTCATGGGACCGGGCGGCGGGTATATGCTGAAAAAGATCGTTGAGATGGGGACTGCCATTGCCGGAAGTCGGGAAGCATTTGATGAGCGACCCATGGTATCTTTTATCACCTGCCCCGTGAGCCCTTTACAAATCGTGGGCGAAAGCTGTGAGATCATCATGGAATCGGCCCGCGCCGGAGTTGCCTGCAATGTGTTATCGATGGCCATGGCCGGTGGTTCTTCCCCGGCGACGCTGGCCGGAACGCTGGTGGACCACAACGCGGAAATCCTTGGCGGACTGGTTCTCAGCCAGCTGACCCGCAAAGGGGCGAAGTTCATTTACGGCAGTTCCACTACCGCTATGGACCTGCGGCTGGCAGCGGCATCAGTCGGATCGCCCGAGTGCGGACTGATTAACGCTGCCGTAGCTCAGATGGCAAGGTATTATCTTCTTCCCAGCTGGGTCGCCGGCGGGTAGGGCGACAGCAAGCGCTGTGATGCCCAGTCCGGTCATGAGAAAACCATCACAGGCATGTTACCAGCGTTGGCAGGTGCCAACCTGATTTATGGCCTGGGTATGATCGAAATGGGGATGACAATTGATTACGGCCAATTGGTGATGGATAATGAGTTCGCCAAGATGATCAAGCTTGTTGTAAACGGGATTCCCGTGAATGATGAAACTCTCGCAGTTGATGTTATCCACGAGGTCGGGGTCGGGAAAGATTTTCTCAGCCACGAGCACACGTTTAAGCACATGCGCGAGCAATCGCAACCGGAGCTGATCGACAGAACAATGCGCGAAGACTGGGAAGCCGCCGGGGAAACGGATCTTTATCAGCGATCTCTCGAAAAAGCGCGGCATATTCTGGAAACGCACAAACCGGATCCATTACCGGAAAATGTTTTGAAGGACATCCGCGCGATTGTGGAAGAAGCCGAAGCGGAGTTGGGGGTTTTCGAAGATAAAGGAGGATGTTGATGGAAAAGAAGAAAACAAACGCCGAGCTTGCCGAATTGCGGGCAAAATCGATATCTCCGTGTCTTACAAGTGGGCAGGGCTGTTATATAGAGTCGGGCAAGGGGTCTTTTTTATATGATGTGGAGGGTCGTGAATACATCGATTTTGCCGGTGGCATTGCGGTTATGAATGTGGGCCACAGCCACCCAAAGGTCGTTGCCGCCCTAAAGGATCAGGCCGAAAAATTTACCCATACCTGCTTTATGGTATTACCTTATGAACCGGCCGTCAAATTGGCTGAAATCATGAATGCCGCTACACCGGGTGATTTTCGGAAATCGACGGTTTTCCTGAATTCCGGTGCTGAAGCGGTGGAAAATGCGGTCAAGATCGCTCGCTATTATACCAAGAAAACCGGAATCATCGCCTTTGACAACGCCTTTCACGGACGAACCCTGTTAACCATGACACTGACGAGTAAAGTCAAACCCTATAAATTCGGCTTCGGTCCGTTTGCACCGGAGGTGTATCGCATGCCGTTTGGCTACTGTTACCGGTGCGCATTTAATCTTCAATATCCGGACTGCGATATTGCCTGTGCCGATTATCTGAATGATTTTTTTATTAAATACGTCGCCCCGGAAACGGCTGCGGCTGTAATTGCCGAACCGATTCAGGGAGAAGGCGGTTTTATTACCCCGCCCCCTGAATATTTTTCAAAATTAGCCCAAATATGCAAAGATAACGAAGTGTTGTTCATTGCCGATGAAATTCAATCCGGTACGGGACGCACCGGAAAGATGTTTGCCATCGAGCACTGGAATGTCGAGCCTGATTTGATCATTGTAGCCAAAAGCTTTGCGGCGGGCATGCCCTTGGCGGCGGTTGTCGGGAGACATGAAATCATGAGCTCGGTTCACCCGTCCGGGGTAGGGGGGACTTACGGCGGGAATCCCCTGGCCTGCAGGGCCGGATTGGCGGTCATGGAAATTTTTAAAGAGGAAAACCTCCTTCAGAAAGCCGAAGCCCTGGGGCAAAAGCTGCACGAGCGACTCCTGGGTTGGCAGAACCAGTTTGAACTCATCGGCGATGTGAGGGGATTGGGTCCCATGCTGGCGCTTGAACTGGTCAAAGATCGTGAAAGCAAAGAACCGGCGGCCGATGCGGCCAAGGCCCTGGTTCAATTTTGTTTTGAAAGAGGGCTGGTCATTTTATCCTGCGGAACGTTGGCTAATGTCATTCGCTTATTAATGCCGCTGAACATTGCCGAAGATCCATTGGAACGCGGTTTGGCTATTATGGAAGAGGGACTCCAATCCATTTCCGGATGATCAAAAGACCGTCACAGTGAAAAGGAGATTTTATGGGTAAAATTATGACGCGCATGGGGGACGGGTTTCCCGTGGAGATGGACACAGACGAGCTCCGGGGAGATCTGGAGGCCGGAAGCGAAGACGCGGCCGATCGCGGAAAGATAGCACCACTCACAAAGGAAGAGCTGCAATATTTATACGATTTATTCGCGACTAGGGCTCGTTTCACGGCGGTGGAGCCAGGGAACGAAATTGTCCTGACCTATGATGGCGCCCCGCTCAAGATGATGCGAACAGCGCTAATGGTACACCGGGTTCAAACCGCACAGATTTATGAAAAGCTGCTGGGTGCCGACACCCTTGAGGCCGGGCATGTGGACTATAGCTTCAAACCGGTCAAGCCGATTGTCAGCTTCGAACAGACCATGCTGGAGCAGGTTTTGATGAACACCCACCCACCGGTTTTCTATGGTGCCATGCCCAATCTGGGGTTGTACAGTCAGCCCGACGGTCCCTTCCCCAACCCATCGGAACTCCTGCCGTTGAGTAAGATAAGGGAAGCGCAGGAATCGTATGAGCTGGCTGTGGAAGATGCCGTCAAAGATATCGTTTTTGTCAGCAGTGCCATGTACGAATCCGGGGCCGACGGCATCAACCTGGATACGGTGGGCGCGGCCGGAGATGCCGATTTTTTGGCCGGCTTGAAAGCGGCTGAGATCTTAAAGCAAAAGTATCCCGATATCTGTATCGAGTTGGGGATGGCCGGGGAATTCATTCTGGGTCTGCACAGCGAGCTGGAATTCAAAGGTGAGCGTCTGGCCGGCATGTATGCGCACGATCAGGTGCGGGTGGCCGAAAAAGCCGGCGTAACGATTTTCGGCCCGGTGGCCAATATCAAGACCAGTCGATCCATTCCCTGGAATCTTTCGCGAGCCATCACCTTTACCAAAGCCTGCTGTGAGGTGGCCAATATCCCGATCCATGCCAATATGGGAATGGGAGTAGGGGGGGTGCCGATGACGAATCACCCGCCGGTGGACATTACGTCACGGGCTTCCAAAGCGATGGTGGAAATTTGCCGGCTGGATGGATTGTAGGTTGGCGTGGGAGATCCGATTGGTATGGCGATTTCCCATTCGATTGCCTCGGGCATGGGCGGAATGCGGACGACCGGAGACCTGGTCGCCCGAATGCAAATGACCAGCGGCATGAGAATTCAAGAAGCCAAGAAACACGTAGCCGATAAATTAAAGATCTCCGTTTTAGAACTGACAGACCCGGTCATAACGAGTGAGATCCGTGAAGATCTGGGAATCGGATGCATGACACCCCTTCCGGGAAGTCCCAAAGGAATTGAGGCCAAGCTTCGGATGGCCGAAGTTTTGGGGATTAAGATCAATTGTGTTGAGCGTTTAAAAAGAACCGGATTAATTTAATATTTAATAATTATTAGCTTTTATGAGGTGAACACATGAACACATCGGAATGGTTTGAGAAAGCCGCACAGTCTATTTTGGATGTAGATGAGGAAGCCGCCAAATCGATTGCGCAAAAATCCCTGGAAGCGGGTATCGATCCGCTGGAAATGATCAATAAGGGTTTTACAGAAGGCATCCGCAAAATGGGAGACCTTTTTGATCGCGGAGAGGTTTTTTTGCCGGGTTTGATTATTGCCTCGGATGCCATGGTGGCAGCAGTGGCAATACTCGAAGAGGCATTGCCCGAAGATAAACAGGATCAGAAAAAGGGCGTCATCGTTCTGGGAACCGTGGAAGGCGATATCCACGACATCGGCAAGGGGATCGTGGCCACCATGTTGAAGGTGTATGGCTACGAAGTCCACGATATCGGCCGGGATGTGCCGATTGAGACTTTTGTGGACAAAGTAAAGGAAGTCAAGGCCGATTACGTCGGTTCATCGGCGATGATGACGACCACCCAAATCGGGCAGCGCAAGTTGGAAGAGGCCTTAAAGGAGGCCGGAATCCGGGACCAGGTGAAGACGATGGTCGGCGGAGCGGTGGCCACAGATCATTGGGCAAAACGAATCGGTGCGGACATTTACGGCGAAACACCGCAGGACACGATCGAGAAGCTATCCGGAAAATAAAAAATGGCTCGGTAATGATAAAAATGCTGAGTCGTAGAAACTCGATTGGAGGAATTTTGGTATGAATGCCAAAGAGCGTGTGATGAGCGTGCTCAACCACCAGACCCCGGACCGAATGCCCTGTTTTGGTGCCAACTCGGCTGTCACATACGAGCAAATGGAAAAAGTCCAAAGCTTTTGGCCCGAAGCCCATGAAAATGGAGAGGCCATGGCCAAGCTGGCCCTGGCGGCCCATTCCGTGCTTGGGTTTGACGCGGTACGCGTACCGTTTTGCCAAACTTTCGAAGCTGAGGCGTTGGGCTGTACGATAAAACCGGGCGGCAAGGAGGGCATCCCGGGAATCCATCCCACACCACCCTATAGCATCGATGACACCCCCCGATTCCCGGATGATTTTCTTTCAAGGGGTCGCATACCGGAACTGCTCAAAGCGGTTAAAATTCTTAAAAAAGAAGTGGGTGACGAGGTAGCCGTCGTGGGTGGCATCCAGGGTCCTTTTTCAATCACCGGGGCGCTTTTGGAGACGATTTCTCTTCTCAAGGTAAGCTTCAAAACACCGCAAAAAATGCCGGCCTTTCTGGACGTCGCTGAAAAAGCCGGAACCACCCTTGCCAAGGCCCTGATTGATGCGGGCGCCGACATCATTGCCTGCGAAGACATGAGTGCCTCGCCGGTATTGCTGACACCGATAACATACCGCGACGATGTGGTAACCTACCAGCAAAAACAGTTTGAAGCTATTACGGTTCCGGTAATCCTGCACATTTGCGGTAAAGTGGATCTGATTGTGGAGTGGATGGGGCAGACCGGCGCAAGAGCTCTGAGTATCGAGCCGACGGCCAGCGGTACTGTTGCCCGGGAGAAATGCGGGCCGGATATTATCTTGATGGGCGGGGCCGATACCGCCCGTACTCTTTTTATCAAAGGACCCGATGATGTCAAACGGGAGTGTGAGGAGATGATCGCCGACGGGATTCAGATTCTGGCCCCGGGTTGTGCCGTGGCTCCTGACACGCCGTTGGAAAATCTTTTGGCCATGACCGAGGTCGCCAAAGCGCATTGAGGTGATGGAGAACACTCAGGAAACCAACCAAGGAATGAAACATGAAGGGCTTTTACAACCGAATACTGAAAATCGATCTGACCGCCAGAACTTTTGAGATTGAAAAAACGGATGATGAAATCTTCGCAAACTACCTGGGCGGGAAGGGATTTGCATCCTATCTCCTGACCGAATTAAACCCTCCCGGTGTGGATCCGCTGGGTCCTGATAACAACTTGATATTCACCACCGGACCGGTTGCCGGGAGCAGTTTGTGGGGTTCAACCCGTTACGGCGTTTTTACCAAATCACCCCAGACCGGTTTTTATTCCGAGTCGTATTCGGGCGGAAGGACGCCCCAGGCCATCGATGCAACCGGGTTTGACGCCATCGTCATCCGAGGCAAAAGCGATGCCCCCACGGTGGTGTCCATTTTTCCGGAAGGGATCGATTTTCATGACGCGGGTGATTTGTGGGGCATGGATACGTATGAAACCGAAGATGAGGTGATTCGGCGTTATAAACGATCGGATGCCGGCGAGGAGAAGTGTGGTGCGGTTGTGATCGGTCCGGCCGGCGAGAACCAAGTGCGGTTTGCCGTGATCGAAAACGATTACTGGCGTTCGGCCGGCCGAACGGGCGTCGGAGCCGTCATGGGCTCAAAACAGCTCAAGGCGCTGGTGTTCCAGGGTGACCGCAAACGTGAATTGTACGATCAAGAAAACGTGCGCAATTTTTCAAAAGCCGTGGCCCGGGATTCAAAAGACAACCCGGGTGTAAACGCCTATAAGACCTTGGGAACGCCCATGATGGTCAAACTGGTCAACTTGGCCGGCGCATTTCCGACCCGCTACTGGTCTGAGGGTCAATATGCCAAATGGGAGAATATCAGTGCGGATGCTTTAAACGAACAGTGCGATGTCAAACCGCATGCCTGCCCCAGATGCCTCATGGCGTGCAGCCGTAATACCACCATCCTTAAAGGGCGTCATGCAGGATTGAAACTGGAAGGCCCTGAATATGAAACCATTTATGCCTTTGGCGGACTCTGCCTGATCGATGATTTGGCTGAGATCGCCTATCTGAACGACATCTGTGACCGACTCGGTATGGACACGATTTCAGCCGGAAATCTGTGCGCGTTTACCATGGAAGCCGCCGGACGGGGGAAGCTGGATTATAAAATCGAATATGGTGACGCGGATGCGGCCGCCGATTTGCTGGGCAAAATCGCCCGCAGAGAAGGGATCGGAGATATCCTGGCCCGAGGAATCAAGGTGGCTGCGCGTGAATGGGGTCTGGAAGACATTGCCGTTCATGTGAAGGGGATGGAGCCGGCCGGATATGATCCCCGATCGCTGAAAGGGATGGGGCTGGCCTATGCAACATCGGATCGCGGGGCCTGTCATTTGCGCGCGACTTTCTACAAACCGGAACTGAGCGGTATGATCAAACCGGATCAAATAGAGGGCAAAGCCGAGCTTTTTTTGGATTTTGAGGACCGCTTGACGCTTATGGATACCTTTATTTTCTGTCGCTTTTATCGGGATATCTACGGATGGGAAGAACTGGCTCAAATCACCCAAGCGGTAACGGGTTTGGAAGCGGACAAAGGATCTCTGCAAAAAGCGGCCCGGGACATCGCCGATCTGGTGCGACGGTTCAACCTCCGCGAAGGTTTAAAGCCCGAAGATGATCGGCTTCCAAAAGTGTTTCATCAACAGCTTGGAGACAGCGGCAAAACTCTGCCGGAAGATGAATTTGAAATAATGCTGCAAGACTATTATCGCCTGCATGGCTGGGATGAGAAAGGCAGACTACCCGTCAGTCAGTGAGGCCTTATCGCTTTTGGTATCTAATATGAAGAATATCGGGGGAAGTTCCGCTTCCCCCGTTTTCAATTTGAGCAATCAATGGAGGTAGCCATGAAATCTTATGACATTGCCGTCATCCCCGGGGATGGGGTCGGGCACGAAGTCGCCGGTGAGGCGGTTAAAATCATGCTCGCCGCAGCGGATAAACATGGATTCAGTATCAAAACCGCGGCGTTTGACTGGGGATGTGATTATTACCTGACGCACGGCAAGATGATGCCGGATGATATGCTGGAAATCCTAAGGGACTTTGATGCCATTTTTCTCGGTTGTATCGGCGATGCAGCCAAAGTCCCGGACCATATTTCCCTGACCCTGCTGCTGACCATCCGCAAAGGATTTGATCAATATGTCAATCTGCGTCCCATAAAACTGTATCCAGGTGTGGAATCGCCGGTTAGAACCGCCACTCCCGATACGGTCGATATGGTTGTCATCAGAGAAAACACCGAAGGCGAGTACTCTCAAGCGGGCGGGTTTTTTAAAACGGGTACGGCCGACGGATTTGCGATTCAGTCGGGAATTTTTACCCAAAAGGGGTGTGAACGGGTCATGCGCTATGCATTTGAACTGTCCCAAAGGCGAAAACAAACCGGCCTTTCATCGGAGGCAAAGGTCACCAACTGCACCAAATCAAACGCGCTGAATTATTCCATGGTTTTTTGGGATACGGTTTATGCCCAGGTGGCACAAGATTATCCTGAAATCAAAACCGATATGGCCATGGTGGATGCCCTGGCCATGTGGATGGTGAAAAATCCCGAATATTTCGATGTAATTGTCGCGTCCAATCTTTTTGGTGATATTATTACCGATCTGGGGGCCATGCTTCAGGGAGGTATGGGGTTTGCTGCGGGAGGCAATATTAACCCGGAGAAGGAGTTCCCATCCATGTTTGAACCGATTCACGGATCGGCGCCCAAGTATACCGGTAAAGGTGTCGTAAACCCGGTGGCTGCGATCGAATCGGTTCGGATGATCTTGGAACATATGGGCCAAGAAACGGCGGGAAGAGATATAGAAACCGGAATCATTCAGACCCTGAAGGCGGGCCGGGTTAAAACACGTGATATGGGCGGCAGGGCCTCTACCGGCGAAATGGGGGATGCCATCAAAAGGGCGCTTTTAGCAAATTAATTATCCACCAAAGCTCCGCGGGAGTCACCCTGCGCGACGGGGCACGCAAGCTCGCAGTACCGGCAGGGCTTCCAGACCTTGCATGGCTCTTCGATCCCCATGATCGGACCATCGAGTATTTCCGTATCGGCAGCGCGTTTGTCGTCCTCTTTCTTGCAGTGTGCCCTCTCGAAGGCCCCACTTCGAAACGCCCCTCGCGGACAAACTCGGTGGCAGGGCATGTCGCAGCCGGTGCACGGGTCGAAGTCGATCGGACCGGTCGGCTTGAGCTCAGCCTCCATGAAGATCCCTCTAAGACGGACACGCGTTCCAAACTCCGGTGTGACCAGGATGTTGTGCTTGCCGATCACCCCCAGGCCGGCCAGGGCGGCTGAATCCTTGAGGAACGCCCCGCCGTACTCGATCTGGTATGGCAGTGAAAGGGCGTTGATTCCGAGCTCTTCACCCAGCCACACCCGCAGTTTTCGCGACTGCATCCTCATTATACCGTTGCCGGGGGTAAAGCCCGGGACCTTCATACTCCACCAATCGAGTACGGGCTCGGAGGCCGGATGGACCAAAGCCCACACCAGCACTGATTTGTGCTCTTCGCGCCATTCCACACCCTTGTACTCTTCGTAGAACGGCGCTTTGTCGTAGGCCGCATAGGAAGGGGCAGCCTTCAGATCATCGATGGTCGCGATTCCCGCCAACGACGCACCCAACGCTTTCGCCTTCTCGACGATGGTTTTCTCGATCTCATTGCCGTCGGATTTCATGTGCTTTGATCCTTTCCACGCTTTTGATATTGAGGTATTGAAGAACCCGGCAGCCCCGATAAAGCGGGATCTCCGCTTCGCTGCGACAAGATGCGAGGAATGCGCTCGCTCTTGCGGTTCAAGCACCACTGTTCCTTCGAAAGAACTCGGCTTCCTTTCTAAATCCGGTGGCTGTACCTCAGGACAGCCTCCTGCGAATCAGCGCGTCGGCCGCAACAACCCCCTGGCCCTCGGCAAGTAACACCAACGGGTTGACATCGAGCTCGACAATGGATGCGGGGTCTTGCTCGACAAGAGCGGCGATCGCCAGGATGGCATCAACAGCGGCGCTCAGGTCGGCACGGGGCCTCCCCCTGAAGCCACGGAACAGCGGCGCACACTGCAGTTCTCCCAGGGCATTCATCACCCGCTCCCTGTCAACCGGCAACAGGAGTGACACACTGTCCTTCATCAATTCGACCAGGATTCCGCCGCCGCCGATCAGCAGATAGGGGCCGAACTGCTCATCGCGGGCCACACCGACAATCAGCTCCGCCACGATTCCATCAACCATTTCTTCGATCAAAAAGGATTCGGAGAGATGCGACATCTCCGCCACCGCCGCCGACACCTCGTCTGCGTTGCAAAGATCGAGCCTGACGCCCCCGGCTTCGGTCTTGTGCGCAATGCCCAATGCTTTGGCGGCGACCGGATAGTTTAACTCGTCGCCCGCGATCGCCGCCTCCCGGGCGCCCCGCACGACTCTCGCAGGAGGGACCGGAACGCCACACCGGCCGAGAAGCATCTTGGAGTCAGCCTCATCCAGGACCTCGATCTGACCGTCTATGCCGTGGCCCTCACTCACGAGCAAAGGTGGATACGGAGAGCGGTGCCAGGCTGCCCCCACATCGACCGCCGCCTGGATGCCCGCGAGCCCGGCATCGATGCCGGCAAGCGGTGCAACGCCCTCTTTCATCAAACGCGCCGCCACCGACTCCGAAATCGTATCTGAAAAGGTCGCCAGCACCGCGGCCTTGGTGCCGGTCTGGTGTGCTGCCCGGACAAAACCTCTCTCGGCCCCACCCCAGGTCGATTGGTCACAAAAATCTTCTCTGGGGTAATCGAGCAAACAGAGCGATACATCGAATCCTTCAGACAAAAAGGCGGTAAAGTTTTCGGCCTGCCGGTCCTCGTCATCCCAGTCGAACATCTGGAAATCGAGCGGATTGGCGGCCACCACCCGCTCGTGAACCGTCGCGCGAAGACGTTGTGTCACCTTCTCGGACAGCGGGGGCATGGTCAGGCTCGGGCCCATGGCGTCGGCCAGAAGCGTGAGATCACCGCCCGAGGTGCTCATGGCCCCGATGCGGCCACCGTTCAATGGACCGAGAACGTGCAACACCTTCAGTGCTTCCATGAACCCTTCCAGAGAATCAACGCGAGCCACGCCGAGGCGCTCGAACAGCGCACTCACCAGAGCGTCGGAACCAGCCAGCGACGCCGTATGCGATACCACCATTTTCTGAGCGACCTCGGAGCGACCGACCTTGATGGCAACGATGGGCTTACCCAGCTCTCGGGCGACGTTGACGGCTTCTTGGAAGGCCTTCGGGTCAGGCATCGTTTCTAAAAAGAGTCCCAGCGCCGTGACCCGCTCCTGTTGAGCGAAGGTGTGGATCGCATCCTGGAGATCGAACTTCAGCCTGTTCCCAAGGGATATCATGTAGGCGACGGGAAGGCCGCGCCGCTGCATGGTGAGGTTGAAACCCACGTTCGACGACATGGTGATGATGGCCACGCCTTCGTCGACCCGTCGGCCGCCCTGCTGGTCGGGCCAGAGCATCGCCCCGTTGAGATAGTTGAGGATCCCGTAGCAATTCGGTCCGACCAGGGGCATGTCACCCGAGGCCTCCAGAAGTTGCTCTTCGAGTTCGGAGCCCTCCTCGCCCGCCTCGGTAAAACCAGTGGCATAGCAGACCGCGCCGCCTGCATCCCGCGCAGCGAGACCGCTGACGATGTCGATGGTGAGATAGCGATTAACACCCACGTACGCAGCATCGGGGCTTCCCGGTAGATCCTCCAATGAGCGGTAGACCGTGCGCCCCAGGATCTCCGTTTTCTTGGGATGGACCGGCCAGATCTCCCCTTTGTATCCCATGCGATCGCTCTGGCGAATCACCTCCTGGGCCTGCGCACCGCCGAAAACGGCAATGGAACGCGGTTTCAAAAGACGCTCAAATGACATGTGTTGTCCTCCCGGCGTAAGTTTCGCCGTTCATGAACCCCCGGCCGCCTATGATACAGCAATACCAACGGCCGCACAGCCCACCTTCAGGGATAAGGCCTTGTTTTTTTGAGATACGTATAATTAAAAGGCGCTTGTGTGTCAACAGTATTGTGATGTGGGGTCAAACCTTGATCATTGATTAAAGAATATATTCTCAAAGTGATCAGCGGAAAAAGCTGGGAAAATCGGGGACCTCCCCAAGGTAATCAAGGCTTTCAAATATCAGAGTTGGTTTGCTCATGTGGGGCATTCGTGGGGGGCGTTCGTGCCGAGCATGCATAAAGAGAATTATAGAAACGAATAATGTAGGCAAGCTGGTTTAAACAACCCGCATTGCATCAAAGAAGAGTGTTTGGCCGTGGTGAATGGGAATGTAGCGCTCAATCAGCCCTGCTTTTTGCATTTCGTGTTTCATGTGCATAGGCGGAAAATGCACCGGCTCATCACCTAAACGAAATGATCCCCAATGGGCGATCATAAGGCGTTCAGCGCCTAATTCCTTAAATGCGTGAACGGTTTCGGCCGGGTTGATGTGGCTGTCTGCCATAAACCAGCGTGGCTCATACGCGCCTAAATTAAAGATGGCCAGATCGATTTGATTTTCACGTCCAATCTCCCTAAAACGGCCGAAATAGGCCGTATCCCCTGAGACATAGATGGTGGGCCCGCTGGCAGTTTTGATCAGAAAAGACCCCCATAAAGAGGTATTGGGGCCTGTAAAGGGATTGCGCATGGTCCAGTGATGGTATGGGAGCAGGGTGATTTCACGATCCCCATGTGTCACTGTATCAAACCAGTCGAGTTGATCCCGATTGCGCATTTCTAAGTCCTTGAAAATGGATTGATAGCCCAAAGGAGTGATGACATGCGTCTGCTTTTCGAAGTGTGCAAGTGATGGCTTATGCAAATGATCATAATGGCCGTGGGTAATCAACAGATGACTGGGTTGCGGTAGGGTCTGGACATCAAACTGAAACGGTGTAAAGTCGTCGATAAAGCGAAAGATTCTGGAAAAGACCGGATCAATGTAGATATAATCGCGGCCGTCTTTGATAATCAAGGTGGAATGCTTAAGGAACGTAATACTAAGATCGGTATGTTTATCGATGGCTTGCCAATCGACATTTACGGGGAAAACGGTTTCCTGCGAGTAGAATTGATCGAACCTGTTTTTACCAAAAAGTTTCCAACGCAGCACCCGTAAGAGATTTCCATGTGTTACTTTGCTGAAAGGATTTAAGAAACGTTCGTTGCCATGATGTAGCTTGCGTTCGGCAATCTCCCTCAGGTGCATATTCTTTGCATTCCTGGGAAATTCATCTGGATGCATATCTTCGCCTCGAGATCCAGCGGGACGGAGCATATTCAAGATTAAGGCAGATCCCCCTGCACTGCAAAGCTTTTTGAAAAATGCACGCCGAGTCATCGGTTTTCATCCTTTCAATTCCCATTACCGTCATTCTAATCACGATTGCACACGGCGCAACCTTTGGCCCGGTATCGTGTCGGTCTGTATTGGGAATCCGCTTGAAAGTATGCCCCGATCATTATACACAACCCCTGAACCCGACTTCCCATTTTCGAACCGATTATTTAATCGAGGTTGAAGAATTCATTTGCAATTTGGATGATATTGACATTTTTGCGGCTCCGCTGGGTTCGATCAAGGGATAAATGATTGGGGTGGTTTACTGGTCGCCGAGGACTATCTTAATTTGGGAAGACTGATGAAAGAATACGCAGAAAAGCTTTGTCAAGGTCGAAGATATGCGATTTTCGAAGGTGGGTACTATCATCCTGACTTGGGAACCCATGTCGATGCCTTCTGTCAGGGATTCCGGTAACGGGTGACTGCAAAACAGTTTTTGTTGAGGTCTAAAAACTTGAATTTTTCCGAGACACTTTCTTTAAGAAAAACACATTTCAATAAATCCCTTATTGGGGAGAACGCTCTGGACAAACGTGGTTTTAAGGAGTGGATCTTCTATCCCGGCATGTTGTATAATGCGCCGGACAAATGGTGGGGTGATCGAGGGAAGCGGGACTGGCCTCATGAGGGGTTAGATTTATGCCTATACAGGGATCGATGGGATAGGGTTCTTCCTCTTGATGGAAAAACGAAGATTCCTGTAATGTTTGACGGAACAGTTGTCAGGGTTGTCCATGATTTCCTTGGCAAGTCGGTAATCATGGAGCATGGTCTCCGCGATAACGATAACAGCCGGTTTTGCACAATTTACGGTCACACGAACCCATACGATGATATTCACGTTGGCAGGATCGTTAAAGAAGGGGACATCATTGCAACCTTAGGGATAACAAAGGCCCAACCCACTTCTTGAAATAAAGGATCGGGGGCTGGGATAACTGCCGACAATGCCACTCCGGGATGTTCTTCAAGAACAACTTCTATCTCACGTGGATAAACGTTGTACCCACCAGACTTGAACATTTCCTTAGCGCGACCAACCAATCTAATATTTCCCTTATCATCACTGACTGCCAAATCACCCGTATTAAGCCAACCATTAGAGTCAATGGTTTCTTTTGTCGCCACAGGATCATTGTAATATCCGAGAAAAACGCAGTCACCTCGTACCCATATTTCTCCTACAGAGGTGGCAGGCACTGATTTTCCTTCGGTGTCTGCCAGCTTGAACTCATATTCAAATGGGTGCGGCTCTTTTAGAACGACCTTGAGCAGCAGTTTTTGGCAATTGGTA
>CAZHAH010000019.1:0-55253 GCA_964530095.1 uncultured Desulfobacteraceae bacterium
TCTATTTGCCGGCTCCCATCGATACGGAGGTTGTATCGTCTTCGTATTCGAATGGCTTACTCGAGATTCGGTTGGCTAAACAGCCCAAGGACGTAACCCACAAAATACCCATCGAAGACGATTAAGAATATCATCAGATGGGGCACAATAAGAACTTTTGAGTTTTGACGGACGGAGGTTATGATGGCAGACGAGCAGCCCGCACTGGATTTTCCGCCTGAGAAAATTCCGGAAATTTTACCTATTCTACCGCTTTTTGACTCGGTGCTGTTTCCCAAAATGGTGTTGCCCCTGGTGGTTATGGAAGGTGAATCGATCAAACTGGTCGATGAGGCGATGGCCAAAGACCGCATCATCGGTCTTATTTTATCAAAAAAGCAGAAAGAGATCGGTAAAAATCCCCAGAAAGATTTGGCCGCCGTGGGTACAAGTGCACTGATCCTGAAGCTGGCGCGGACCCAGGACAACCGCACCCAACTCCTGGTGCAGGGATTAAATCGCTTTCGGGTCAAATCGTTTGTGGAAGATGAACCTTATCTGCAGGCCCGGGCCATACAACTCCTGGACAAAGACAAAAAGGACAAAGAAACTGAAGCACTAAAATCTAATATTATCAATATGTTTGGGCGTATCGTCGAGCTTTCACCCGGTTTGCCTCCAGAAATTGCGGCGATGGCCAAGTCGATCCAGGAACCCGGAATCCTGGCGGACATGGTGGCTTCTACGGTCAACTCGACCCCTGCTGAAAAACAATTAATTCTGGAAATTGAGGATGTGAAAAAGCGCCTGAGCGAGGCCAACAAACTGCTGAACAAGCAGCTTGAAATTCTCGAACTGGGTAACAAGATTCAGTCTCAGGTAAAGGGCGACATGGACAAGCGGCAGCGTGAATATTATCTGCGCGAACAACTCAAGGCAATCAGGGAAGAACTGGGCGAAACCGATGAAGCCAATGTGGAATTAGAGGAGTATAAAGCCAAGATTGAGGCCGCCGATCTCCCTGAAGAAGCCCAAAAAGAAGCCTCACGGGAGCTTGACCGGCTTTCCAAAATGCACCCTTCCTCGGCCGAATACACGGTGGCTTCCACCTATCTTGACTGGATGACTTCGCTTCCCTGGAACAAAAACACTAAAGACAATCTCAATATCAAGAAGGCCCGTAAAGTCCTCGATGATGACCATTATGGTTTAGAAAAACCCAAACGGCGGATTATCGAATACCTGGCGGTTCGCAAACTAAAGCCCGATTCAAAAGGACCGATCTTATGTTTTGCCGGCCCCCCGGGTACCGGCAAGACCTCCTTGGGCCATTCCATCGCCGGTGCCTTGGGTCGCGAATTTATTCGCATCTCTTTGGGCGGTGTGCGGGATGAAGCCGAAATCAGAGGACACCGGCGGACATATGTCGGTGCCCTGCCAGGCAGGATTATCCAGGGGCTTCGGCGCGCCGGATCCAACAACCCGGTGTTTATGCTCGATGAAATCGATAAAGTCGGGAGTGATTTTCGTGGCGATCCGTCATCCGCTTTGCTCGAAGTTCTCGATCCCGAACAGAATTTCTCTTTCAGCGATCACTATATGGATGTGCCCTTTGACCTTTCCAAGGTTATGTTTATTACCACGGCCAATATTCTGGATACCATTCCTCCTGCTTTAAGAGACCGTATGGAAGTTCTGCAACTTTTGGGATATACAGCAGACGAAAAAATTAAAATTGCCAATCGTTATCTCATTCCCCGGCAGCGCAGGGCTCACGGCCTGAAGGCGGATCAGATTTCTTTCACCAAAGGTGCGGTGAAGCATATGATATCCGGCTATACGCGCGAGGCGGGATTACGGAATCTGGAACGGGAAATTGCCACCGTTTGCCGTGGTGTGGCAGCCCAGATAGCTGAAGGAACAGCCCAAGCGCTGGCTATCAAAGTCGTCAATATAGCCAAATATTTGGGTCCGGTAAAGATCACCAAAGAAGCCAGAGCTCGGATCGCCACTCCCGGTGTCGCCATGGGATTGGCCTGGACACCTGCCGGTGGCGAACTTCTCTTTATCGAAGCCACCGCTATGCGAGGGACGAAAGGGTTGACCCTCACGGGGCAACTGGGGGATGTCATGAAAGAATCGGCCACGGCGGCCCTCAGTTTTGTGAGGACCAATGCCAACACACTTAAGATTGCGGATGATTTTTTTGAAACACATGATCTCCACATTCATGTACCGGCAGGGGCGATTCCCAAAGACGGTCCTTCGGCCGGTGTGACCATGCTTACGGCTCTGACCTCACTTCTAACAAATAAAAAAATCCGCAGGGATCTGGCGATGACCGGTGAAATCACCTTAAGGGGCCAGGTCCTGCCGGTGGGAGGAATCAAGGAAAAGGTTTTGGCCGCCCACCGGGCCGGGATTAAAACGCTTATCTTGCCCAAATGGAATGAGAAAGATTTACAAGATATTTCCAAAAAGGTTCAAAAGGAAATCGAATTCCATTTTGCGGGTAAGATGATGGATGTGCTTCGAATCGCGCTGTCCGATGACCAGTGATAGATGCCTTGCCGACCTAATTCCGCCATGACACGAATGAAACCAAGCTATTGTCGGGTCATATACCGGTTACTGATCGGAAGCAGTATTGCGATGCTGCTTTTATCCGCATGTGCGCAACCTAAACCCATGAAAGCCCCCAAGGGGTATCCCCGGCCTTATCGGATTGGATCCCGGTGGTACCAGCCCCTGCCACATGCCAAAAACTTTGTGCAGCGCGGGATCGCTTCCTGGTACGGCAAGGATTTTCATGGCAAAAAAGCGGCCAACGGCGAAATTTACAATATGCACGCCCTCACAGCCGCCCACAAAACACTTCCCTTTGAAACGTATGTGAAAGTGCGCAATTTAAAAAACAAACGTGAAGTTGAAGTGCGCATCAATGACCGGGGGCCGTTTGTACGAGGCCGTATCATCGATCTTTCCTATGCGGCAGCCAAAAAAATCGCACTGGTGGGGCCTGGAACCGCGTCCGTAGAAATCGTGGCTCTAGGAGCCGCGGCCCGCCCGGCATCCACTTCAAAAAAGGGTCGTACCTATATCCCGGCCGATTACTTCTCCGGTAATTTCACAATCCAGGTCGGTGCCTTCTCAGAGCGTGAGAATGCGGTGCGGCTCCGGGAAAAACTTGATCGCACCTATAAACATGCCCATATCACCGACTTCGACACAGGGAGTAAACGGCTATACCGCGTCCGCGTGGGTAAATGCACCACACTTTCCAAAGCGCTCGAATATGAAAGATACCTTATCGGAGAAGGCTTTCCGGGTGCTTTTGTGGTGGCCGAGTAACCGATGCCCGCAACAACTTTTTCAAAGGTGGTTTTCCTGGACCGCGACGGCGTCATCAATCGCGATTCGCCGGATTATGTCAAAAGCTGGAGTGAGTTTGAGTTTCTGCCGGGCAGCATCGAAGCCATACGCAATCTTAGCGTGAGCGGTTTTACGACGATGCTGATCACCAATCAATCGGCCGTTAACCGCCGTTTGATTTCGCATACGGAACTGCAAACGATCCACACCCGCATGAAAGCGGCCTTAAAGCGTCGGGATGGTCATATCCGGGACATCTTTTTTTGTCCACACAGGCCGGATGAAAGGTGTGCCTGCCGCAAGCCCAAACCGGGATTGATACACCAGGCGCAATCAAAATATCGGATCGATCTGTCTCAATCGTTTATGGTGGGAGACAATGCCAAAGATATCGAATGTGCCCGAAATGCGGGTTGCGGTTGTGCAATCCTGGTGCAAAGCGGCATTGGCACGGATGCGGCTGAAATTTTGGCCACTCGAGATATTTGCCCGGACTTTATTGCCCGGGATTTATCAGGAGCTGTCAACTGGATTATGAATCGGTTTCCGGGGTTTCGGGGGTTTCCGGTAAAGGGATTTTAAAAAATTGAATTCCCTCTTCTTTCATCGTTTTTTCTTCTTCTTCGGTACTCATTCCGCGGATATTTCTCGGTTCTGAAACCCCGTAATGAATTTTTAACGCCTCCTTGGTGAAATCACAACCCACGTCATCAAAATTATTGACGACATAATTGGCAACCTTTTGGCTGATTTTCTCCATTTGGCGGCTGCGCAAAATCTGGTCACCTGTGACCTGAGGCGCTTTTATTGCAAATGTCGAGGGGATTTTTGACACTTCGGTGTTGTTGCAGATAGGGCAGGTAAGAAGTCCGGCGGACTTTTGATTTTTGTAAGCCTTTTCGTCCTCAAACCAGCCCTCAAAAGTGTGTCCTTTTAAACATTGTAAATCGTAGGCTATCATCTCATCCCGGTGTGTTAAGAAAAAGTAAATTTTTATTGACAGATTGTTATTTTAGCACAAATATATTATCTTTTAATATTCGTCAATTTATTTTTAGTTTGAGCCCTTTTCATCAATAACGATAACCATTAACCGCAAAGGGGGCAAGGTCCATGAAGCTGAGCATCGTAAAATTATTTTTATGCGTCAATTGCCTGTTTCTACTTTGCGGATCGGTGGTAGCTGAAACCAAGTACGTGCGTGAAATTATTTACGTCACCCTCCGGGAAGCGCCCGGTCTTAAACACAAAGTCATCACCAAAATTCTGTCGGGACAGAAACTGGAGATCCTAGAAGCCGGTAAAGAGTGGACCCAGGTGAGGATTGCAAATGGAACTACCGGATGGGTTCTTTCACGCTATGTTACCGCCAAACAGCCGAGCAGTTATTTAGTAAACCGTCTAAAGGCCGGTCAGGAAGCCCTCCTGGAGCAGGCCAAATCCATGTCGGACAAAAACAAAAACCTGCAGGCAGAAATTCAACGATTAAAAGAGCAATACCAAACTCGGGACACAGCGCTTGAAAACGCCAAACAGAAACTGACCCAGGCCAGCAGGTCTTATGGAGATCTTAAAAAAGAATCGGCCGGTTACCTCCAATTGAAAACAAATTACGAGAAAGCCGTGGCTCAGCTCTCAGAAGCCAAGAAGAACGTCGAAAAATATCAAAAAGCGCTCGAAAAAATCGAGTTTAGAAACGATATCAAATGGTTTTTAAGTGGTGCCGGAGTTCTCGTTTTCGGATTTCTGATCGGACTCAGCGCCAGACCGCGCCGGAAATCTTCCCTGCTATAAAACCAAATGCAAATTAAAACTGATTTTCTCATCATCGGCAGCGGCATCGCAGGCCTCTCCTTTGCGCTCAAAGTGGCCGATTTCGGGACTGTCGCCCTTACCACTAAAAAAGATGCCGCCGATAGCAATACCAACCTGGCCCAGGGAGGTATTGCTTCTGTCTTCGGAGAACTGGATTCGTTTGATCAGCACATCCAAGACACGCTCGCCGCCGGCGATGGCCTCTGCCATCGGGATGTGGTCAAAATGGTGGTAAAAGACGGGCCAGCCAGAGTCCGTGAGCTGAACCGCCTGGGCGCATGTTTCAATTTGGCGCCGCCGGCCAAAACCGCTCCTGATGCGCCGCCGGTTGAACCCGCCTTTGACTTGGGGCAGGAAGGCGGGCATTCTCAAAAAAGGATTGTGCATGCCCAGGATATGACCGGGCGGGAGGTAGAGGGCGTACTGCTGGCGCATGTAAAAAATCATCCCCAAATCCGTCTATTTGAAAACCATATTGCAGTCGATCTGATCACGCATTCCACCCATCTGAAACGAGGACTTATTACCACAACGCATGAAGACTTTTGCTGTGGCGCTTATGTCTTGGATCGTCAGACCAAACAGATCAAAACCTTCCAGGCCCAAATTACACTCCTTGCAACCGGTGGCGCAGGCAAAGTTTATCTTTACACCAGCAATCCCGATATTGCGACAGGAGATGGAATAGCCATGGCCTATCGCGCCGGAGCCACGGCGGCCAATCTCGAATTTGTCCAATTTCATCCCACATGTCTCTATCACCCGGAGGCCAAAAATTTTCTAATTTCGGAAGCCGTAAGGGGTGAGGGGGGGATTTTGATAGATGCCGGCGGCCACCCTTTCATGGAGAGATACGACCCCCAAAAGGATCTTGCCTGCCGTGATGTGGTGGCGCGCGCCATCGACACGGAACTAAAAAAAAGCGGCGCCGATTCCGTCTTTCTCGATATTTCCCATCGCCGTGCAGACAGTATCAAAGAGCGGTTCCCCAATTTGTTTGCCCAGTGCCTTTCCCTGGGGGTGGATATGACAGTCGATCCGATTCCGGTTGTACCGGCGGCCCACTATCTGTGCGGGGGCGTGGCCACTGACAAATTCGGGAGAACGGACATTAAACGTCTTTATGCTGTCGGGGAAAGCGCCTGCACGGGATTGCACGGCGCCAATCGCCTTGCCAGCAACTCCCTTCTTGAAGCCCTTGTATATGCCTACAATGCCGCCCAACAGGCGCTTTGTGATTTCCGAGCCCTTAATGGAAACAATGGGCCGTCTATTCCGTCCTGGGATGACCTCGGCTCAACCGATAGTGATGAGCGGATCATGGTTTCTCAAAATTGGGATGAAATCCGGCGTTTGATGTGGAATTATGTCGGTATCGTTCGATCAAACAAACGACTGGCCCGGGCTCAACGCCGGATTGAAATCATTCAGAAAGAAATTCAGGAGTATTACTGGAATTTTAAAATTGAGGCTGATTTGGTGGAGCTTCGCAATATTGCTACCGTGTCCGAACTCATTATCCGCTGCGCTCAAAACCGCAAAGAGAGCCGGGGACTGCATTACAACATTGAGCATTCCCATCGCGACGATAAACGCTGGCTAAAAGACACCCTTGTGAGACGACCGTTTGTCGGATAGCCGCTTGACTTCTGAATCCGTGAACAGCGACTCATTTATATTTATCCATAATCCTTCTTATTTCCGACTTCAGGCTGAAAAAAAGCTTTACGAGTTCGGGATCAAAAAATGTGCCGATGCCGGAATCGATCTCGTTTAGCGCATCATCAAAACTCCATGCTTTCTTGTACGGCCGTTCCGAGATTAGGGCATCAAACACATCACAGACACAGACGATCCTTCCGAAAAGGGGGATTTTATCACCTTGCAGTCCGTTATCATATCCGCTTCCATCCCATTTCTCGTGATGGGTTTTGGCGATGACTTTGGCAACCTCCAAAAGTTTTGAATTACTCCCCGACAGCAATCGAGCACCGATTTCGGTGTGCGTCATCATGGATTTTCGCTCTTGCGGGCTCAAACTCCCCGGCTTTAACAGGATGGTATCGGAAATCCCGATCTTACCCAAATCGTGCATGGTGCTGGCCAGGTCCAAAATGTCGTACTCGGCCTTTGACATGCCCAAGGCCTGCCCCAGGATGCGGCAGTATTTACTCATGCGCTTAATATGCTTTCCCGTTTCCTTATCCCGATATTCGGCGGCCATTCCCAAGCGATCAATAATCTCGATTTGGGTTTTTTTAAGTTCGAGGGTTCGCTCCAAAACCTTTTCTTCAAGAATCGCATTTTGGTTGATGAGCGCCTCCTGAGCGATTTTTAAGGTGAGATGTGTTTTTACGCGCGCTTTGACTTCCGTGATGTCAAAAGGTTTGGTAATGTAATCCACCGCACCGTATTCAAACCCTTTGGTTTTGTGGCCCGTATCATCGACCGCGGTGATAAATATGATGGGAATATCTTTGGTGTGGGAATCTTTTTTAATCTCCTGGCAGACTTCAAAGCCGTCCATACCCGGCATCAGGATATCGAGGAGGATCAAATCGGGAGAGTGGATACGGGCGTATGCAATCGCTTTTTCGCCCTCCAGGGCCACTCCCAGCTTGTAATCGTTTTTCAACGCCTGGACAAGCACATCAATATTGGTTTTGGAGTCATCCACTAAAAGAATGGTACAGTTGCTAAGTTGATTCATAACGTTGTCTAGCTCCACTTTCAGTAGTCGTTCACGGGCTCAAAGGTTAAGGGGTTCAAGGTTGTAAATTCATGCTTGTCCCTAATCCTAACCCTGAACGTTGAATCCCGATTTCATCGGGAAACCTGTGAACGGTTAACGCTTAAGTTTACGATAAATCCGCGCCAGTGCTTCTCCGGCGGCATCAAAGCGATAATTACGGATCTGAGTCGATAAATTTATTGTCTCGGCTTCCAAACCTTCGGCGATCAAACTTTTTCGAACAGCCTTCAAATATTTTGCAGATTCCACCGGGTCATAGACTTTTAGACCGGTTTCAAGGTTTCGCAGGCTTTTGAGAAAGACTGATCTGTCTGCGATCGGTTTTGGGGGGGGCACGTGTACCGGCTGCGATTCTTTTTCCGGTTCGAACATGGCCGACATTTTTTGAACCGAGGCCACGATCTGCCCCAGTTTATCCTCCACCAGGGGCAGGCGCTGAAGCATGTCTTCTTCTATTTCACTTTGGCATGCATTTTCCAAAGCCTTGGCTGCTTTTTCCAGCTCCATAGCTGAGATGTTTCCGGCCGCGCCCTTCAGGGCATGGGCCTGAATACGGGCTGTATGATAATCTCCTTTGGCTATGATGGCGCGCAATTTAGGGCCAAATTCTTTTTTATCTGTACAAAAATCTTCCAAAATATCCAAATACAAATTCGCCGCCCCGCCGATTCGGGCCAAGCCTTCGCGAATCTGCAGCCCGGGAAATTCATCATCGGTGATATTTTCGAAGTCCTCCGCCAAGCCTTCCGGTTCCAGGGGAGTCGCACGCTCCTGTTCAGGCTGGACTTTAAGTCCGGAAATATTTTTGCGCAGCGCGGCAAAAAGCTCCTTTCGGTCAATCGGTTTTAATATATAGTCATTCATCCCGGCATCCAGACATTTGGTGCGGTCATCTGACATGGCATGGGCTGTCATGGCAATGATCGGCACCTGAGATTGGCGGCGAATGATTTTGGTCGCTTCGATTCCATCCATCTCCGGCATTTGTACATCCATCAAAATGCCGTTATAGGTCTTTTTATTGACTGCCCGGACGGCTTCGACACCGTTGACGGCCGTTTCCACTGTAATCCCGGCCAGCTGCAGGATTTCCGAGGCAATCCGTTGATTGGTGGGATTATCTTCAACCAAAAGGACCTGCACATGCCTAAATTCTTGGGGACGGACCAGCCCGGATTCGGTTTCATCCGCTACGTCGGTTTTATATCCAAAAATCTCAAGGATTGTTTCCAGAAGTAGTGATGCCTTTACAGGCTTGATTAAAAAGCTTTCAATCCCGGCCGCTTTGGCACGTTGAATCTCACTTTCGCGCCCGGAGGTGCTAGTAATGATGATGGGCGGCGCGACAGGCGAACCTAGCTCCCTTATTTTTTGGGAAAGCGCGATTCCGTCCATGTCCGGCAGACCGATATCCACAAAGACCAGATCGTAAGGGTTATTTGTAAGTGAGGTTTTGTACCTCAAAAGCGCATCTGCCGCGTTCTGGGCCATTTCGGTTCGGAACCGAAAAGATTCAAACAGTTGATTCATCACTCGCAAGGTGGAAGGATTGTCCTCGATGACAAGAACCTTCAAATCGTTAAGATCCTCCGGAACCATCGGCTCGGCGATCATTGCGGTGGAATCCAATATAAATTTGGATGTAAAGTAAAAGAGACTTCCGACGCCGCCCTCGCTTTCAACCCATATATCCCCTCCCATCATGCCGACGATTCTTTTGCATATTGCAAGCCCAAGACCTGTACCGCCAAATTTACGGGTGGTCGAGCCGTTGGCCTGGGTAAACACATCGAAAAGCTTGGTTTGCGGGGGCGATACCGATGCCCGTGTCCCGGACACAAAAAAGGAGCTCCGCCAAGTCGCCCTTTACAATACGATTGCGCACCGAAATACAAATCTCGCCCTGGGAGGTGAATTTTAGCGCATTGGAGGTCAGATTCACCAGAACCTGTCGCAGGCGCAATGGATCCGCGATCACCCGGCGAGGCACCTCCGGTGCGATATCGACCACCATTTCAAGGTCTTTTTTTGACATTAATTCCAAGAACATATCCGCAACTTCTTCGATAACCTCCCGCAGGGAAAAGGGGATGCTTTCAAAATCGAGTTTGCCGGCTTCGATTTTAGAAAAATCGAGAATATCGTTAATCAACCCCAGCAAGGACCGGGCCGAAGATCGGATAATATTCAGATATTCCTTTTGCTTGCGGTCCAGATGCGTGAGCATTGACAGATCACAAGTGCCGATAATACTGTTCATGGGATTACGGATTTCGTGGCTAATCACCGCCAGAAATTCGCTTTTGGCATTGTTGGCCTTTTCAGCCTCCTCCTTGGCGACCTCAAGCTGTTCGATGGCTTTGGCCAGTTTGCCTGCATTTTCCTCCTGTATGTCCTTGGCAACTTTCAAGTCTTCGGCGTAGCGACGCAATGCTTTCTGCGCTTTTACAAGTTCTTCTTCAGCCTTCATTTCTTTAGACACAATGGTTAAGCAGCCAATTGAAATATACGTTTTATCCATTTCATAGGCTTCCACCGTAGCTTGATCCTTGAGCCAAAAGACATTGCCCCCGGGGAGCGCAATTTTGTAAACGGCCTCAACAATTCCCTTTTGTTTGCCTTCTTCCCTCAATCCCTTTCGGACGCCACTTAACTCCTGCGGCCGCAGTATTTCGGTTTTTATTCCGCTATCGACATCCAAATACTTATAAACCCGACGCTCGCGGATACTATTGCGGAAAACCTCTGCCAGTTCTTCAAGCGCGCAGTCCATCAGTTGGACAAATCGCTTACCGGCAAATTCATACCACATGTTCTTTTCTTCTTCCTGCCAGGCCGAGATATACGGGATGGCAGGATTGCCGGTTTCTTCAAATCCGCGGTAATAACGGATACATCCCGCAATGCGTCTTTTGAGAGGATCTGAATAGCTGCCGGAGAGAATTTGTCCGCAATATTCCAGATCGATTATGTCATTGGAATCGGCGTCTGTTTCCATCCCTGTTGTCATACCACAACCTTACCCAATTATATACCAAAAAAAAGTCCTCTTCGCTGAATCAACGCAGTGGTCCCCTCGTAGCATTTTGAGCATTGACAAGCCTTGGATCTGTATTAATTTACTAGATTAATTATCCCAGCCTCATTCGAATGAGGCTTTTTTAAACACACACGAAAACCACTACTTCAGAATACAAACACAAGAGCTCAATGGCCAATAAACGTGATTATTACGAAGTTCTCGGCACAAGCCGCAATGCTACCGATGATGAGCTAAAGGCCAGCTACCGCAAACTCGCCTTAAAGCACCATCCTGACCGCAACCCCGGAGACAAAGCCGCCGAAGAAAAATTCAAGGAGGCGGCCGAAGCTTATGGGGTCTTGCACGATCCTCAGAAACGAAGCCTCTATGATCAGTATGGACATCGGGGGCTCGAAGGGACAGGTTTTTCGGGATTTGGTGGCTTTGAAGACATTTTTTCAAGTTTCGGCGATATTTTCGAAGATTTTTTTGGATTCGGCTCCGGCAGAAGATCGCAAACCCGCGTTCAGCGCGGCGCCGATCTCAGATATGATCTCGTTCTCAGTTTCATGCAGGCCGCCTTTGGAACTGAAACTGAAATTGATGTCGAAAAAAACGAGCAATGCCCGGTTTGCGAAGGGCACGCCTGTGAGCCCGGCACCCATCCGGAAACCTGCAAACATTGCCAGGGCCAGGGTCAAGTGACGCGCACACAGGGTTTTTTTTCGGTTAGAACCACTTGCCCGATCTGTCATGGAAGCGGCCAAATGATCACTCATCCTTGCGCTAAGTGCAACGGCAATGGGCAGGTGTCGGTTCGAAAAAGGGTCTCTGTTAAGATTCCGGGCGGTGTTGATAGCGGTTCAAGACTCCGCTTAACGGGCGAAGGCGAAGCCGGTGGTCATGGTGGACCCGCAGGGGATCTCTATGTCTTTGTTCGTGTCGAAGCGCATGAATTTTTTGAACGCAGCAACACCGATATTTTTTGTCATGTACCCATCGGATTTGTTCAGGCGGCGTTGGGCGATAAGATTTCCGTACCGACCCTTGAAGGTGAAAAAATTCTTGAAATTCCAAAAGGCACGCAACCCGGTGATATTTTTCGCTTTACGGGCGAGGGAATCCCTTCTCTTCAGAGCCGGAGGAGGGGCGATCAAATCATCCAGGTCGACATCCACACACCGACACACCTGACCAAAAAACAGGTCGCGTTGCTTGGAGAATTCGCTAAACTTGAAAAGAACAAACTATCCAGTAAACTAAAGAACATCCTGAAAGGAAATTCGGCCAAGGCCGAAGGGCTTCGGAACTGACGGGAAAGGCGATGTTTGAATTAAAAGTGATCACACGGTTTGCCGCCGCCCACCAGCTAAAGATGGTGGCCAAGCAGTGTGAAAATCTGCACGGACATAACTGGAAGATCGAAGTTTATTTAGCCGGCGAGCAATTAAATGCTGCTGGCGTACTGATCGATTTTGGCCAGGCTAAAAAACACATCAGAGAAATTATTCAAAGCCTTGATCATTCCTTTCTAAACGAGCTTGAGTGGTTTGGTGACGACAATCCGCCCTCCTCGGAGAATATCGCCAAGCATATTGCCACCCGCCTTCAATCTGCCTTTTCCGATCCTGCCGTACGGATTTCCCGGGTAACCGCCTGGGAATCGGATGATGCCTGTGCGACCTATATCCCCAAATCTTAAGGGGCGGTCAACGTATCTGCACTTAATTCGGGAACCAACTCTTCTTTTGTCACAATGGCCGTCGTGTCCGCCACATGCTGACGGATATTATCGAGACCCCCCTCCTGGCGATCGACCAATATGACGGCTTTGACGACTTCCAGGCCTTCGACTTGGGCCCGTTCGATCGCCTTGATCGTTGATCCCCCCGTGGTTGCTACATCATCAATGATCACGGCCCGCATCCCCGGATTAACATCACCTTCAATCCACTTGATAATCCCGTGATCTTTTTGGGTTTTACGAATAGAAAAGGCCGCAACGGGCTGATTTTTTTGTCCTGAGGTAAATGCCGTCGCAACGGCTATCGGATCGGCACCAAAAGTGAGCCCCCCGATACAGGCGACTGCCTGATCTCGAATCGCTTCAAATACCAGATGCCCGATAAGGAACATACCTCTCGGATCCAGCGTCGTCGGTTTACAATTGACGTAGAATCGGCTTTCCCGGCCGGATACCAGTTTGAATTTGGGTGTGGGACTATACCGGACTGACTTGCGGCGCAATAATGTGATGAGTTCCTGTTTCATAGGGATCCTTTTGAAAATCGATTTGGGTATCGGTCGCGATAAAAGGTTTGATTACGGATCTGATTCTACCGGAATAAATGGTTGATTTCAAGGCAACAATCAGATAAAAAAGCCCCCACTGAATTGGAAGAAGCCTGTTTGTGGGATTCGGTGGAGGCTTTGAGCAAGAAAAACCGAGGGCGGCCCTCCCTGAGCTCTCATTCGGCTCTTACTATCTAATGACCGTATAGGTCAATTCAAAATCCCGAAACGACAAATTGATGATAACATGCTTAATCAGACCATAAGATGAAAACAAACTCATTCCGATTGATTATTTTTTTCTTTTTTCTTAGCCAAATCTGTTTATACAGCAGCGCTGTCAAGGAATCGGGCGCTGAAGGCGCGCTTTCCCTGGAGGAAACCATCCAAGGCGCGATTGATGCCAATATCCAACTCAAGATATCCGTAGCAGAAATCGCAGCCGCCGAGGCCCTGAAGAAATCGAGTAGAGGCGCTTTTCTGCCTTCGTTTAATGTGGCCTATCAATACGAACGCTATGATGAAGAATTGGCTTCCGCTCTTTTCGGGGTCACCCGACCCCAAGATCATTTCACGTTTTCAGCCACCGTCAACCAGGCGCTATTTATGGGATTTGCTATTCTTAACCAGTACAAAATAGCCGGTCTGGGGCTTGATGTGGCGGAACTTGGAGAACGACTGGTGCGGCGGGAGATTATCCTTGAGGCGAAGAAAGCCTACTTTACGGTCTTGAAAACCCAAAAGCTCCTCAACGTCACAAAAGGTACCGTGACCCAGATTACGGCGCATAAGGATGTGGCAAAAAGTTTTTATGAAGTCGGTATGACCCCCTTAAACGATTACTTGCAGGCCCAGGTGGAACTGGCCAATGCCGAACAAGGGCTGGTGGTGGCTCAAAACAACCTTGAACTGGCCCAGGCCGGTTTTAATACGCTTCTGCGCCGCTCCCTAAGTGAACCGGTTCTCATCCAGGACATTTTAACCTATACCCCCTTTCACTATGGCTGGGATGAATGTTTCATCGAAGCGCTCGAAAATCGAACCGAGATTGAAATCGCCGATTTAGATGTCGACATCGCTGAAAAAAAAGTAAATCTAACCCAGAAGGACTTCCTGCCCACCCTGAATCTTAAAGGGACGTATTTTGAGATTGGAAACGACTGGGATTTGACCGGCGCCAGGGGTATTTCCGATCCTGACGGTTGGAGTCTTACGGCCACAGCCCAATGGACGCTCTGGGAAGGGGGCAAGTCTTACTATGGACGCAAAGAAAAGCGCCATCGCCTCTCCCAGGCAAAGCAAAAAAAACAGGATCTTTTAGACCGAATTCGACTGGAGGTCAAACAGGCTTACCTCAAAACACGGGAATCTGAAAAAAATATTATTGCCGTTCAAAAGGCCATCGAGCAGGCCAAAGAAAACTTTCGCATCAACCAGGAACGTTACAAAGAGCAAGTCGCGACATCCACGGATGTCTTAGATGCGCAAACCTTGCTTTTCCGCACGATGACCAATTACTATAATGCCCTTTATGATTTTAAAATTGCCAAGGCCACCCTGTACCGGGCAATGGGTTGGGAAATAATGGAATGAATCAGGCCGAAAACCAAGCCGCTATTATCCGTACGTTCCATGTAAGCAGGAGTTATGGCGCCAAGAGCGCTCTCTCCGACATCACGCTCGATATTATAAAAAATGAATTCCTTTTCATTACCGGTCCCAGCGGTGCCGGTAAAACCACACTTATGAAGCTAATGTATCTGGGTGAACCGGTTTCCGAAGGGCAGATTCTGGTCGACGGCATCAATCTTTCGCGGATTCACCCCGGCCGCATTCCCTACCTGCGACGCAAATTCGGAATTGTGTTTCAAGATTACAAATTAATCCCGACCGAAACCGTATTTGAAAACATTGCTTTGGTATTGGAAGCTCTCGGGAAAAAAAGAAGTTTAGTTCACAAAAAAGTCAGAAGTCTTTTACGAACTGTCGGAATGGAGGACCGTAGCAACGCCTTGCCGCCGAGCCTGTCCGGGGGCGAACAACAGCGGATTGCAGTTGCCCGGGCGGTTGCCGGGGACCCCAAAATAATTCTGGCCGATGAACCCACAGGGAGCCTGGATGCAGACTCAGCCGGTGTTATTGTTAAGCTTCTTAGGACTTTCCACTCACGGGGGGCGACGGTCATCATTGCCACGCATGACATGGAACTGATCAGTCAAATTAAGGGCCGTGTGATCCATTTAAAAGATGGGCGTTTGGCCGGATATAGCGATTAAGTCCGCACTCGGTTGTGGTATGCTGAACGGATCGCCATCAATTTTGTATTAGTGTAAATCCGATGACACTGTTTCTAAAAAGAGCGATTAAGGATATCCTCAAAAACAGGTATTTAAACACGATTACCACCATCACGATAGCGCTTTCCATTCTGATTGTCAGTGCTTTTGCCCTTTTTTTCCTAAATGTGGGCGATTTGATGAACACCTGGAAAAAGGGCATTCGCATCATGGCCTATTTGGAATCGGATGCCCGGGAAGCGGAAATTCTCCATCTAAGGCACACCATTTCAAAATTGCCGGGCGTCCTAAGCGCTCGGTTTATTTCCAAAGACGAAGCCATGCTGATTTTGAAAGAACAGGTCAAAAGCCAGTCATCCCTTCTGGATGACTTAAAAACAAACCCGCTCCCAAATGCCTTTGAAATTCGACACGAAACCCTGGGGCAGGGCGACGGAAAAATAGCCCAGCTTGCCGATCGGATCGCTTCGCTTCCCTCTGTCAACGAGGTCGAATACGGGCAGAAATGGCTTGGCCGGTTTACGCATCTTTTCAATCTCTTTCGCTTGGCCGGTTTTGGGCTGGGCGGCCTATTCTTTATGGCCACCGTTTTTATCGTGGCCAATACGATCCGTTTAGTGCTTTACTCCCGACGCGAAGAGGTGGAAATCATGCGCCTGGTGGGAGCCACCGACCGTTTTATAAAAACCCCCTTTTATATCGAAGGACTTATTCAGGGATTTTTAGGAGGCACCGTCGGCCTGGCCGGTCTTTATATTGCCTTTGCCATCGTTTCGTCAAAAGTGGGGCAGGGGCTCTCGCCGGCCATATTGAGCATCCGCTTCCTTCCTTTCGAAATTATTGCCGGAATTCTTTTGTGTAGCATGATCATAGGATGGTTAGGTTGTTTTCTCTCTCTCAAACAGTTCTTCAAAAATCAATAGCTCCTGTCGTCGGGCTGATTCTCTTTTTCTGGCTGCCGAATATTGCCCAGGGCGGTTCCGAGGCCATCGGTATCATCAAGGTCGGCAATCTGAATATGCGGCAGGGACCTTTTTTGAGCGCGCCGCGTTTGAAGTTGTTG
Source organism: uncultured Desulfobacteraceae bacterium (assembly GCA_964530095.1). Lineage (GTDB taxonomy): Bacteria > Desulfobacterota > Desulfobacteria > Desulfobacterales > CAZHA01 > CAZHAH01. Next base: position 16,593 of record CAZHAH010000019.1, read on the forward strand.
CAGAAAGGGGATGAGGTCCTCATTCTGAAACAGGTCGAGGGATGGCTCAAAATCGATCATAAGGGCCTGCTGGGGTATATTAAAGATGAGCGACGATTTGTGCGGATCATTGCCGGCGAGACTTCTCCTGACGACACAAGTGAAATTAAGCGACTAAAAGACCAATCCCAGGAACTGGATCAGGAAATTATTAAATTTGAATCCGAGTTGAAGGCATCTGCTCAGAAGGAGACGGCCATTCTAAATACGTTAAACCGGTTTGACCTTGCACTCAACCAGGCGCGCCAAAAGATTACGGCCGCCAAATCCGAAAAAAAGGCGCTCGAGCAGAAAATAATTCAATTCTCCAAACGTTTCGAAACCCTGGCTCAGGATATCGAAATCCGTGAAATACAAGCTTCCAAACGTCTTGTGGCACTTTATAAACTGAATTTGCTAGGCAAAATAACCCTTTTGACCTCGGCGGAATCGATGTATGCGCTTTTAAAGCGGAAAAATGCCATTGAACGGATACTCGCCCAGGACGAACGTATGCTGGACAGCTTAAAGGCAGACAAGACCCATCTCTCCCAGCTCTTGAAGTCGCTTAATGATCATAAAGCGGCCAAGTTGAAGCTTGAATCGGACTTAAAAAGACAAATCAAAGAAATATCGCTTGAAAGAGCCAAGCGGAATAAAATCCTGAAAATCATCCGCAATCAAACCGCACTGGAAAAGGCCGCCATCGGTGCTTTAACACAGGCCTCACAAGAATTGAACCAAACCATTCAGTATTTAACCCAAAAAGAGGCCGCCCTGACACGTCTCAAAGAACGCCCAAAACCTTTTGTTGATTTTAAAGGGTTGCTTCGGATGCCGGTCAGCGGTAAAATAGTTGCTCGTTTCGGCCGATATGTCGACCCAAAATATAACATTACCAATTTCCAACGCGGCATTGATATCAAAGCCGACAAGGGGGATCCGGTGCACGCGGTCTATTCCGGTCGAATCATCTTTGCCGACTGGTTTAAAGGCTACGGCAATATGATCATCATCGATCATGGGAATCATTATTATACGGTGTATGCGCATACCGAAGAATTATTTAAGCAAAAGGGGGATAGGGTTGAGACCGACGAAGTGATTGCCACCGTCGGTGAATCCGGTTCGATGATCGGTTCCAAACTCCATTTCGAAGTGCGCCATCATGGCAATCCCATAAATCCTCTTATTTGGATAAAAAAAGGTTAAAAGGAGAAAGCCCATGCCAATGAAACTCAAACATAATGCCAAGCTGTGGTTAATCCTGATTGCGGTATTATTCTGGCTGGCCGGATCGGGTTTTTACCGGGATCTCTCCGCAAGCAGCGATGAAACTTACAAAGGGCTAAAAATTTTTTCCGACGTTATCGAACTGATCGAAAAAAACTATGTGGACGAAGTCGATAGCAAGGAAACCATTCTCAAAGCGATTCATGGCATGGTCAATAGCCTTGACCCTCATTCTTCGTTTCTCCCCCCCGAAGCTCTTGAAGAATTGCATATGGACACAGAGGGTGAATTTGGCGGCATCGGGATCGTCATCACCATGAAAAACGGTGTTATCACCGTTATTTCACCCATTGTGGGGACTCCGGCTTACAAAGCCGGGATCATGGCCGGTGATAAAATTATCGAGGTCGACGGCCAACCGACAAAAGAGATGATGCTATGGGAAGCCGTGCGCAAGATGCGGGGAGTTAAAGGGGATCCGGTTGAGCTTACCATTGTCCGTCCCGAAGTTGATGAACCCATACATTTTAAATTAATTCGAGATATTATTCCGCTTGAAAGTGTCAAATCCCTGGTTTTGAAACCCGGTATTGGTTATGTCTGGATCACAAACTTTCGTGGCAGTACGGTCCAGGACCTCGATCGGGCATTAACCGGACTTGAGACCGCCACGGTCCCGCTGAAAGGACTCATCCTGGATCTACGCGATAACCCCGGTGGGCTTCTCAATCAGGCGGTCCGAATTTCGGATCTTTTCCTTGAAAAAGGCATGATCGTTTCGATTAAAGGTCGATTAAAAAGACATACCAAAGTTTTCAAGGCCCAGTCAGACAAAACCAAACGGATCTACCCGATGGTGGTTCTTATCAACGGCGGCAGTGCCAGTGCTTCGGAAATCGTTGCCGGCGCCCTGCAGGACAATAAACGCGCACTCATACTTGGAACTACATCTTTTGGCAAAGGATCGGTACAGACCGTGGAAACCCTGCGCGGAGGATACGGACTTAAATTAACGATCGCCAGGTATTTTACACCCAGCGGCAAATCGATCCAGGCCCAGGGGATCTTACCGGACATCGAGGTAAGGCAAAAACCAATGGAAGATGCGGAAACGGCGGCAAAGCCGGAAGGTCTCTTAAAGGAAAAAGACCTTAAAAATCATCTCAAAGCCGAGCCGAAAACGGATGAAAAGGAGACCACCGGCGTCAAAACTCCGACTGAGAAAAAAAAGCCATCCCCTATACGCCGGGTGGAATCTAAGCATGTCCCCCTTGAATGGGAAAGGCTTCAATCGGATTATCAAGTCATGCGCGCCCTTGAAATCCTTGTAAGCCATCAGATCCTTAAACGCGATGAGCAATAGTTTCAGCAGGTGAAAATTTCCGGATTCTTCCTATTCCGGCCGCCGGTCTAAAAATGCCAAAAAGAAAAGCCCGCAAAACCGTATCGCTTCAAGTTCATCTGCTAAAGATTGTCTTGGGTTTAGGTATACTCATTTTTTTGGTTATTCTGGCAGGGGTTCTGGCCCACCGTTATGTCACCCGCCCACGACCCGTTCTGAGCGAAGAAAAAACAGTTTTAAAACAACCCAAACCATTGTCGCCGAAGGCAAAACTCTCCAAGCGTAAAAAACCCCGCGCTGCGGCCCCCAGACCCAAACCAACCCAGCCTGCGCCGTTTGAAGTCTATCCCCAAGAAGAAGAACCGCCTATTGCACCGTTGGCCAAACCCAAACGGCAACCTGATCAATTGCCCAAGGTCGCGATTATCATTGACGATCTGGGAAATGATGAAAAAATTGCCGCTAAGTTCTTAGATCTGGATACCATCCTGACCTTCTCGCTGGTACCCCACAGCCCGTTTAGCAAACAGATCGCCCACCAAGCAAAGGCCAATGGCTTTGATATCATGCTCCACCTTCCCATGGAACCCAATGAATATCCACGCATCAAGCCGGGTCCGGGGACCCTCTTGGCCAGCATGACTCCTGATGAATTGCTCGATCAGCTAAAAAAAAATCTGGATGATGTCCCCCATCTGAAGGGAGTTAACAATCACATGGGTTCCAAAATGACCACTTTGGACGCCCAGATGAATCAAATATTTACCATTATCAAGAAACGAAGCCTCTATTTTATCGACAGCCGCACAACCAAAGCGACCCTTGGCCGACAATCAGCCCGGCTTCTGCGTGTCCCCTTTGCCGAACGCGACGTATTTTTGGATCATGTCCAGACTCCTGAATTCATACGGAAACAAATCCATCGCTTGGTACAAATCGCCTACAAGCAGGGAGAGGCCATCGGCATCGGGCATCCGCACATTCTGACCTATCGGATCCTAAAGGAAACCCTTGCGGATCTAAAAAATAAAGTCCGTTTCGTCCCTGCTTCAGAAGTGGTTCATATCCTCGGCTAGTCTCCATCCATAAATGATCTTTTCCGCGCTGGACCGCGTTCTGCGCGGGTTTGTCCAACACAAAAAATCCGCATTTCTGAATTGGACACTCCTGAGTGCCCTTGTTTAATCTTTGAAGTTAACATGTTTTCAGAACGGATTGACACCCACAAGGGGATGGGATACGTTACGTTTCATTAATTACTGCAAATCGTGAAATTGCACCGCAGCAGGGGTGTTTGAGTGGATTCAAAGAATGAGCGTCGAAAATATAAGCGCTGGAGGGCTGCATGGCCGGTAAACGTCCACACCGACCAGGGCGACTTTGTGGGCGAGACCATTACTATTTCTGAGATGGGTATATCCATCTATTGCGATGAACCCCTCAGCCTAAAAAAAGTAATCCATATGACCATTTTCCCGCCCGACCATGAAGTCATCCGGGTTTCCGGTGAGATCGTCTGGTCGGATCTTTTTGGTATTGATGATCGGGATGACGTCGTCGGTTTCGGGCTTTTCTTCATCAAGATTTCGGACGCGGACCGGCGCTTCGTTCGAGAAGTGATTTCAGCGCAAACGGATTAGACTTGCCGTTAACATTACCCAAATGATTTCATCGAATCGACCCCGAGCTGTTTCTGCAATTTATCCTAATCTCAAATATTCTTTTTTTTTCGAGGAGGTTTTGCCATGACCAGGGAAACGACCTGGCTGAAAACCCACTGTGCCAGAATGGACCATGGCGGCTGCGCCATGTTGGTGAAGGTAAAGGATAACCGCATTGAGCATATTAAGGGTGATCCGGAGGGATTCTTAAACCGGGGCTACTTGTGTGCGAAGGGATTTGCCTCCGCTGAACGGCTGTCGCACCCGGACCGTCTCAAACACCCTTTAAAGCGGATCGGCAAGCGCGGAGAAGGGCAATGGCAACGAATATCCTGGGATGAAGCGCTTGCCCTGATCACGCATAATCTTAAAGATGGCGCCAAGAACTGGGGTTCCCGGAGCGTGGCCTTCTGCCAGGGTATGCCAAAAGGGCTCGAGCACTTTGTTCTCATTCGGCTGGCCAATATTTTCGGTTCTCCCAACGTGGTCGCCACCCAAGATGTATGCCATGCTCCGCGTGAGATCAGCGGCGTACATACCTGCGGTTTTTACCCGGTGGCCGATTTTCACCATAAGAGCGATCTGGTCCTTTTGTGGGGGAGCAATATCGCTCACACCAATGAAGAAGGGATTATTTGCAGCCAGTTATTGTCACAGCTCAAAGAAGGAACCGACTTAGTGGTTGTGGACCCGCAAAAGATAGCCCTGGTCCAAAAAGCCAAATATTGGCTTCAAATTCGACCCGGCACCGATGCCGCCCTCGCACTGGGTTTTTTAAACGTGATTATTTCAGAGGGGCTATATGATCGGGATTTTGTCGATCACTGGACTTCCGGATTCGAGGTGCTTGCCGGCCACGTAAAACCGTATACGCCCGAAAAAGTTGCCCGGATGACGTGGGTGCCCGCCGATTTTATTCGTGCCGGCGCTCGCTGTTACGCCGAAGCCCGGGTGGCGTCCATTGGGTGGGGCAATCCCATCGAACAACATATTTCCAGCTTTGATACTTCGCGGGCCCTGGTCTGTCTGATGGCTATTTGCGGCAATCTCGATATCCCCGGCGGTAATATCAAGGCCAACGAACCGGATATTATCAACCTGGGGAAATTTGTACGCGCCGATCTGATCCCCTCCAAAAAAAAGGACATGATTCACGCGCATCAAAACACGATTCCGGGATTGATGACCGTTCCACCGGCTTATTTTCGAAAAGCGGTTCTTGAAGAAAATCCCTATCCGGTAAGGGCCGCCTATATCCAGTGTGCAAATCCATTGCTCAGCTACGCCGACAGCCAGCAGACTTTTGAGGCTATGATGAAACTCGACTTTGTTGCCGTGGCGGATCTTTGCATGACCCCCACGGCGGCCTTGGCCGATGTGGTCCTTCCGGTCGCCTCGCAATTTGAGTTCAATGACATCGGGCATTTCGGTCTCGGTCATGGAATTGTTCTGGCCCGTCCCAAACTGGTGGACCCCCCTGTCGAATGCTGGCCCGATATAAAAATCCTTAATGAACTCGGAAAACAGATGACCAATCCCGAGTACTGGTTTGAAGACTATGAGGCGCTTTTAGACCAGGTTCTCTCCCCCAGTGGATTGAACTACAGCCAATTCGCGGCCAAAGGGTATTTAAAAGGCACCCCTGCCTTTAAGAAATATACAAACTCGGGCTTTAAAACGCCGACGAGTAAAGTCGAATTGGCGTTGACGCGGGCCTCTAAATTCAACCTCCCCGCTCTGCCGCAGTTTCCAGCGCATCTCCAAGAATCGTTGGATGCGGATTATCCTTTGATATTGACCAGCTCCAAAAACCCCTATTATCTGCATTCGTCTTACCGCTGGATTGAAAAATTGCGTCAAAAAAGCCCGCGTCCGATTGTGCAGATCAATCCTCAAACCGCATCCAAACAGGGGATTGAAGAAAATGATGCCGTCGTGATCGAAACGCAGCGGGGCAGGATTGTCCAATTTGCGCACTTGACCGAAAGTCTGCACCCGAATGTCGTCTCGGCAGCCTATGGGTGGTGGTTCCCCGAGTCCGAGGCCGAATCGCAATATGAATGGAAGTCGTCCAATTTTAACATGCTGACTTCCACGGCCGAACTGGGCCAGGCTTTCGGCACACCCAACCTGAAAGGCATCAAATGCCGCATTAGGAAGGAATAGGGGGGATCGTATTCATATGGGACGCTCACTATTAGATGGGAATGAAGCCATTGCCCAGGGTGCGCTTGCGGCCGGATGCCGGTTTTTTGCCGGTTACCCCATCACACCGGCCACCAGCATCTTAAATTCGATGCTGAAGCTTTTGCCGCCGCAAGGCGGTATTTGCATTCAAGGCGAAGATGAAATCGCCTCCCTGGGGTATTGTTTGGGAGCGTCCATGACCGGAGTGAAAGCCATGAGTGCCACTTCCGGACCCGGCATCAGTCTATACAGCGAGCAAATTTCCTTTGCCGTGGGGAGCGAAATCCCCCTCGTTATCGTGGATGTTCAACGCTTGGGCCCCTCCACCGGTTCGGCCACACGCGGCGCCGACGGCGATATACAGTTTTTGCGCTGGGGTAACAGCGGCGGCATACCGGTTGTCGTTTTGGCGCCGGTCGACGTGAGGGACTGCTTTCTATTAACAGTGCATGCCTTCAATTTGGCGGAGGAGTTCCGCTGTCCCGTGTTTATCGCTTCCAATAAAGAAATCGGTCTGACAAAAGAGAGCATCGATTTGGATGCCATGGACCTGCCGCTTTTAAGGGAGCGCACTTCACCCCCCGCGCCAACCCGTAATCAACGCTTTCATCCTTTTGAAGTCGCCCTCGATCAAATGGTGCCTCATTTTCTCCCTATCGGGGATAACGTTCTTGTCCGCCAGACGTCTTCGACCCACGGAGCGGACGGCTATATTACCACCGATTCGAATGAGATCGCCGCAGTTTTGGACCGGTTAAATCAAAAACTGTCGCTTGCGGTTCCCCGTTTCACTTATTATGAAAGCTTTCTCGAAGAAGATTCGGAAACCCTGGTCATTGCATACGGTGTCACGGCCAGGGCCGCCAAAAGCGTTTATTACTCACGCAAAAAAGAAGCCAACTCCATTTCGCTATTAATCCTCAAGACCCTTTGGCCGGTGCCGGAGCAGTTTATGGTCGAAACAGCAAACCGTTTCAAACGCATCCTGGTTGTGGAAATGAACCTGGGGCAGTACGTGCGTGAAATCAGACGGGTTTTGCCGCACAAAACGGTCGACTTCTTCGGTCGCATGGACGGTTCGCTCATCACCCCCGGCCAGATCGAGGAGGCGTTGAATGACTAAGCTGCTCAATCAAAACCGACCGCCGGTCTTTTGCCCCGGATGCACCCACGAACGTATCACCCGCGCCCTCGATAAAGCCTTCCAAGGCATGGGACTTTCAGGGCATGAGATTGCCCTTGTCAGCGACATCGGATGCTCGGGGCTTTTTGACACTTTTTTTCATACCCATGCCATGCACGGCCTGCACGGCCGCGCCTTGACCTATGCCGCCGGGATCAAACTGAGCCGGCCCAAACTAAACGTCGTGGTGACCATGGGCGATGGTGGAATCGGGATCGGTGGGGCGCATTTTCTGGCCGCCTGCCGCCGTAATCTGGATATGACCCTTTTGGTATTAAATAACTTCAACTTCGGTATGACGGGTGGGCAATTTTCCGTCACCACACCTGCTGAGGCGGTGGTCGGTTCCGGCTTTCTCAATCAGATCGAAAAGCCGCTCGATATCTGCCGCATCGCAAGTGCCGCGGGTGCCCCCTATGTGGCGCGCTGTTCCGGTTTTCAGAAAAATCTGGCCTCTGAAATCGAGAAAGCCATTAATTTTAGAGGCTTTTCAGTCATCGACATCTGGGGCATCTGCCCGGGTCGCTATACGCGCCAAAATCGGCTCACACCGCAGATCATCGATGAAACGATGGCCGATCTGCCGCTTTGTGAAGGTCGGGTCGCATCAAATCAGGGCCCGGAATATGGCCGGCATTATCGGGAACAGGCGGCGCTTCAGAAATCACCGCAAGCGCCCCAAAAGATAGACACCATCCACAGGCCGCTTGAATCCGGCCGGCAGGAGGTGATCGTACTCGGGCGGGCGGGGCAGCGGATCATCACGGCAGGTGAAATGCTGTGCCTTTGCGGGTTGAGCGCCGGACTCAATGTCACTCAGAAAAATGAGTACAATATTACCGTGCTCAGAGGCCCTTCCATCTCAGAAATCATTTTAGCGCCCCAGGAAATATTTTTTACGGGTATCACAACGCCTTCCGTGATCCTGGCGCTGGGCCAGGAAGGGGTTGATCGCCGCAAATCGCTCTTTGAGCATCTCGGGAAAGACACCCTGATCATAGGGGCTAAGGATATCCGGCTGCCGCCCTGCAAGGCTGAAATCATTCCGACCGACTTTAAACGTCAAAAAATTGGGGGTTCCGACAGGGCTCTGGCTTCGCTGGCATTGATGGCCAAGATGAACAAAATAATCAGCCCCCCGATGCTGAAGACGGCTTTGGCGATGAAATTCAAAGGCGATCGCCTATCTCATGCCGTAGAAATGGTTGAGCGCGTCAATTAAAAGGAGAAATCGATAAAAATCGTTGCGTTTATAGGGGGAACAAATGCGACTTTTGGACACCATCACCAACGCCTTTCGTGCGATTCCGGACATCGGCGTTACACCGGATCTAAGACCTGAAGAAACCAAGCATATCCGTTATTTGAACATCGGTTTTTCATTAATGCTTGTTATCAATTTGGCCTATTTCTTTCAAGGTCTGACCGATGCCCAAACACCCAACATATTGCAGGTGGCCAACCCTATCGTTTCTATCCTATGCGTTTTGGTTTTTATATTTAATAGGCTAGGCCGCTATACGACCGCACGCGTTTACGGTTTCTTGCTTTATTACATTTCCTGCCTGTTTTTCTTTCCCTTGAGTGGTGGTCACGTCCATGATCACTATATGATTTTTATTTCACTGGGTTATGCTTTTCTCGTTTTTCCAAGGAAAGAAAAAAAATTGATGGCGCTAATTATTATTTTAGGGGTCAGCTGTTACTTTGCTATCCTGGTTCTTTATGAACACATCGCACCGGCGACCCAGGCGGACCCGTTGGCCGTGAAGATACAGAATCAAGTCACTATTTATATTACGCTGATTCTATTTATTATCTTTATGATTTCGGGTAAATATTTTACGGACCAGATGGAAGACAGTCTAGCCGAAGAGCGTCAAAAGCTGGCCGAAATGAGTTCTCTTCTCAAAAAAATGTTCGGCCGCTACCTTTCCACCGAGGTCATGAACTCGCTCATCGAAAATCCCTCCGCCCTGGAATTAGGAGGTGAAAAACGGAGTGTGACCATCATGATGACGGACCTGAGGGGATTTACGGCCCTGTCCGAACGTCTACAGCCCGAACAGGTGGTTCAGATGCTCAACACCTACTTTGAAGTCATGGTGGGCATCATCCTCAAATACAACGGGACGATCAATGAAATTATCGGTGATGCATTGCTGATCATTTTTGGCGCCCCGCAACAAATGCCCGATCGGGCCCAGAAAGCCGTCGCCTGTGCCATCGAGATGCAAAACGCCATGGCACAAGTAAACCAGGAGAATCGTACCCAAGGGCTACCTGAGCTGGAAATGGGAATCGGTCTGAATGAAACCGATGTGATCGTGGGTAACATCGGGTCGAGCCAGCGAATCAAATACGCTGCCGTCGGGAGCGGTGTCAATCTGACCAGCCGTATCGAATCGTATAGCGTCGGCGGGCAGATCTTGATTTCGGAATCCGTTTTTAAAGAGACCGGCGATGTCCTGCGGATCGACGCCCAACGCGAAGTCATGCCCAAGGGCGCCGAAACAGCGCTGAAGATCTACGAGGTGGGAGGCATTGCCGCACAGTACAATCTTTCTTTGGAAAGGAAAGACCCGGCCCCGGTCTTCATGGCGCAACAAGTTCCGCTGCAGTTCTCGGTGCTTGAAGGCAAAGATGCTCAGGCGCAAGGGCTCAAGGGCGCCATTGTTCGGCTTTCAAAGAACAGCGCTGAAATGATTTTGAACGAACCGTTGAAAATATTGTCAAACCTTAAAATGAATTTAGTCGACGTGGACGAGAAGCTTTCGACCAGGGACTTCTACGGCAAGGTAGTCAAACATGCCGAAGAACAAAGGAGCACTCAATTGGTCCGGTTCACGGCGGTTCCGCCGGAGATCGATGCCTATTTTCAGGCCTTACGGCAATATGCAACGAAGCCATCTACATCTTAATCAGGACGAGCCTCCGAGATGCAAAAGGGGTAGTTCGCCTGAGCCCCAGACGAACGGCTGTGTCGCTTCTATTTTATGTTCTCATATCCGGTTCAAGAAAAGGTTTCCCCGGTTTTTTCCGCTGATCACTTTGAGGATCTATATTTTAATCAATGATCAAGGTTTGACCCCAGGCCCAAGGTTTGCCCCCCCCTCACTTAAGGATATCCCCCATATCTTACGGCTACGTCAAGTGGAGATGGATTAAGGAAGAATACTTGAACACCATTTCATTGTGTCTGCGGCGGTAGGGTACTTTAATTACAGGGCTAACGATATGGTTTTCGCCTTCCGGATACAGGGTTCGAAAAGCAATAAAAGATTTGGGTTCAAAGTGGTCGGGATTGATTTTGCATTCAATGGCATGGACTTGGCGGCCTTGTTTTTTGACTATAAAATCGATCTCTCTTCCCGATTTGTCGCGCCAATAATAGAGGTTTGAAGGATTTATGCGGGTGCGCAGCGTATCCAGGGTAAGATGTTCCCACAGCAGTCCGCGGTCCTCCTCCCTAATCGTGTCCCAGCCTTTAATAAAAGTTACAAATCCGGTATCGAAACCATAGCATTTGGATCGCTGGGTGATCTCGCGTCGTCCACCACCATGAAAGGGAGAGAGCTGAAAAACGGCATGGGCAATCCCCATGGCTTCGATGTGTGCTTTCACCGTCGGTCGACTGAGTTCACATAGCTTTGCCAGATTCGAGTAATCGACAAACCCGCCGCTCTGTCGCAGCAGGAGGTGGAGCAGTTTGATGAACCCGACACGATTCCGAATCCCGAAAAGTTCCTGGATATCCCGGGCATAAAAGCTGTCGATCCATTCAGAGAAAAAAGAAGGATCTTTTTTAATTTCAAGCAGGGGTTCCGGTAGTCCGCCATGAAGCATTCTGTGATCAAGGTCTTGAATTCGAAATATCTCTGGACATTCATCCCACAATACCGGGGGAAGATAAATGGCGATCTTGCGCCCTGCAAGACTATCTTTGAATTTTTTTATGGCCGCAAACGTGGATGAACCGGTGGCCAACACCCTTAGATGAGGGTATTCGTCAGCGGCAATTTTCAAAAGCTTGCTTGGGTCTTCAATCCGGTGGACTTCATCGAAGACGATAATCGCCTTTTTCTTTAAACCGTCGAAAAATAACTCCGGATCGGACACTGAACGGGCGACGGATGGAAGGTCGCAGTTCATATAGACGGCATCCTTCAACATCTTTGCCAGGGTAGTCTTTCCGACTCTTCTTACCCCTGAAATCCAAACAACCGGTCGTTTTTTCCATGCCGCATATATCTGCTCGATCCAGTATGGGCGTCTTTTTATCATGAAACCCTATTTAACATTTAGACGACCAGTTGTAAAGTACAGTTTCGCAAATTTGTCCGCAACCCATGGATGTCTCGCAAATCTCATGTCAACTTATAAGCTTATGTACGTCCCCTATTACAGATGTATTTTGCTGCCTGGTCTATAGATTAGGCATATATATTGACTCTGAAAAACTCATCAAAATTGACACTTTGTGGTGGTTTATGCCGGGTTGCCGGTTTTGCGATATTAAAAAGGTAAATTGACAACGAGAGGGGCGCCTTTTTGGCCTTGTTGATAGTTATTGTCAAGTATTTCCAATCAAAAATCAGCAAAGTTAATCTATACAATATATGGTATCCATATTTTTGAGCACTTTCAACGCCAACGTTCCATAGAAAAAAACTCAGTCAATTACGTCCCCATTTCGCACACTTTTGTGTTCTTTGGTAAAATCTTCAGGCGTGAATACTAAATAGGCATCACAATCGTCGATAAGAAACAATCCGCCAGAGAATGTTCTCTTTTTGGCCACAATACATAGCCTCCTTCACTGTGGTTCTTTTAGGAAATACCAATTTCAGCCTCATATTCTGCTATAATAGTTCTCATCTTTTCTTCTGCACCTTTGGGCAGTGCTTTGGGTTTGTAGCTTTTTATTAAATGCTGTGCTTTCTCATATGCCCGCTCTGCCAGGTCTTTACCACCAGCTTCAAGCCAATCCTCTCGTCTATTTCGGTCAAACAATGTCCCTTGAGTTATTTTTCGGATATGCTCATATGTATGTTGGTGAGTCAAAAATTCACCTCCGGGGCCAACCTCGTGGATAATATCTAAAGAAAGGTCACTAACATTTGTATTAATTCCTTTAATAATTCTTTTTATCATCCCATTTAATTCAGCATCCATAATAAGTTTTGCGTAGTCAAGGGTCATCAACTGATCAAGTGCCCCGGCAGACAGTATGATATTGGCTCCCGCCAATGCAGATGTAAGTGTGTTAATTGAAGTCTCGTATCCTGATTGAGCATCGGGGATTTTGCTATCTGTGGGTGCACCAACAAGGCTGGGAATTCTATAATATTGAGCTAACTTTGCCGCTCCCATGGATATCAGAGACCATTCAGGAGCGCCAGCCGATAAACATCCGGTTTTCATATCCATGATTGTACTAACATTGCCATAAATGCATGGTGTTCCTTTTTTGGTCAACTGTGCAAGTGTAATCGAACCCAGTATTTCGGCATTGGTCAAGGCGAGAGTGCCGGCAATAGAAAGTGGTGAAGTTGCGCCAGCCAGTGCCATAGTGATAATAAAAATAGGAAGTCCTATTCTGGCGGCTTCCATCAAAGGGCCGCAGCAATAAGGCATAAGTTTTAAAGGACTAGTAGGGCATACAAGAACGCCAAAGAAAGGCTGTTTTTTAAATTTCTCCATACCTCCAGAACATGCCGCTCCCATTTCAACCATTTTTCTTAAATTTCCAACTGTATCAGCCCCAATAAACGCATGTTTTGATGTATTTTTTAAGATTTCTTCTAGGGTATGGAGCGGATATGTCTCAGAAGATACATCAGAAGGGATACACGGCCTGATAATGATGCTAAGTTCTTCCAATGCATCACAAATCAGTGTGAATTTTCCAGTATCTTCTTTAACAGTTGCTCTATGTCTCCGCGTAAAGGGATCAATAATATTCACAGATCCACCACCGGCACCAAAGATAACAGTTTGTGGCTCAATCAACAAGTCGTTACGGGTATCCCTTCCATGACAAACGACAGTGTCAGGCGTCCAATTAATACAATCCTCAACTAAACGAGGTGGGAGTTTAACAATATTATAGTCCTTATGTTTTTCGACGGAAGCACCCGAAGAATAAAATACTTCCGTGGCTTTTTTACTCTCTACCCTAAGTCCGGTATTTTTTAGAGTTTTTAGCGTAGCCTGATGTATTTTCCTGGTCTGATAATCGGAAATCAAATCAAATCCTGTGGGTGCAAAAAATATGTTTTTTGACATGCCTTATTTCCCTCTCATCCTTATCAATAATTTACCATATTTATGCTAACATTTTAGATCTGGCTTTTTACGATCTCACAGGGAAAGTAAATACTCTCCCCAAGCAGCAGTGTGTGTAGAAGTTGAGGACATGAGAGTCGTCTAAAAATATCCATGTATCACTTTTGGCCAATATTCCGCCGCTGGAGGATATTGGCCAAAAGCGGAAAAATGATATAATAATCGCTTAAAGCTAGGATTTGAACCACCAGCGCTCTGCGATTCTCGCTCCATCATATTCAATGTTTCCAGCAATTTTATCGAACCCTAATTTATTGCTTGCAACATGAACAAAGTCCAGAAAAGTAGGGATTACCGTTCCACCTTCATCACGAACAATTCTTTGCATTTCAAAATACATTTGGCGACGTTTGTTTTCATCAAGCTCAGTGCGCGTTTTCTTTATTAGCTCAGTGAAATGCCCATGTTTCCAGTAAGACTCGTTCCATGGCGCGTCAGCTCCGTATGCAACAGAAAACATCATATTCTCGGTCGGCCGCCCCAACCAAAATGACTGACACCACTCTTTCTGCATCCATACACCTCTCCAATAGCCATCATCAGGCTCTTTCACCACCTTAATATGTATTCCTGCTTTTTTGGCATGCTCTTGATAAAGAAGGGCCATATCCACGGAACCCATAAAGGCTGCATCGGCCGCATGTAACTTAAAAGTGTGACCCTCCAATCCGGCTTTTCGTAAGTGGTACTTAGCCTTGTCTGGATCATATGTTCTTTGCACCAGCTCAGAAGCGTAATATTTCATATTGGGAGCTATGGGGTGATCATTTCCAATGGAACCATATCCTTTTCGAATAATTTTTTTCAACTGCTCTCTGTCGACGGCATATTTTAGTGCCAGCCTCACATCATTATTGTTATACGGTTTTATGCTAGTCCGCATTGGAATGGCATAATGTGCTCCTCCTCTTACGCTTACTACATTTAATTTGGGATCCTTCTCCAATAAATGGATCGTTTTCAAATCCGGCTGGTTTATAACATCAATAGTTCCAGTTTGTAGTGCAGTAGTTCTGGCATTCACATCTGCAATATAAAGGGTCTCCACTTCATCAAAATGCGCACGTCCATGCTTCCAATAATTGGGGTTACGTTTAACTACTGATTTTACACCGGGCTCATAGCTTACAAGTGTATATCCGCCTGTTCCGATACCGTCTTTAAAATTGGTAGTGCCTTTCGGTACAATTTGTAAATGCCAATCACTCATGAGATACGGAATATCAGCGTTTCCATCTTTGAGCATAATATCGACTGTATATTTCCCATCAGCTTTAATTTCTTTTATCTGATCAACAATTGGCTTCGCTCCAGACTTTGATTCTTCCTTTCTGTGAAGATTTATGGAAAATATAACGTCTTCGGCCTCCAATGTTTTTCCACTATGAAATTCAACATCTCTTCGTAGTTTAAAAATCCATCTCTTTGCATCCGGAGTGCATTCCCAACTTTCAGCCAGTTCAGGGATAATCTCTGTTTCGTTGTTGATTTCAACCAGACAATTCCTGAGTTGAAAAGAAATTAGAATTGGCATCGCAGATGTTAAAGTTGCCGGATCCAGTGAATCAGAAGCTGAACCCATAGGTGTGCTAAGTCTCAGTCTTCCTCCCTTCTTCGGTGCTGCCGCCCGTGCGAAATTGGGAAATAGGCCTGGGGATAGCGCAGCAGTAAGACCCAGCGCAGATACTCGGGTCAAGAATTCTCTTCTCGATATTTTACCCTCGATAAACATTTTTTCTAACTTACCTAAGACTTTCATAGTATTCCTCCTTTCATGAATGTTAATTGGTTTTTTATTGGAGTTTATTAGGCCCCTAAACCACCGAAACATCGAAGCAACATTTCTCTTTTTATTTTTGTAGCAGCTCCTGCCTCAAAGCCTTTTTGTCGATTTTATAAATTGATAGTAAAGGAAATTTATTGCGAACAATAAAGCGTTTGGACACTTTGTAATTGGACAATTTAGATCTACAAAATTCTTTTAATTCCTCTTCATCTAATTTAAAATTGGGCTAAGCTGACCCGAGCAAGTTAAAAGCCAATATCTTTCCGCATTTACACATCTCTCTCGGGTGGGCATCCGAAGTCGTTTCGTATGACAAACTTGACTGGGAGACAATAGGCGCCTCAAATACGTTGACCTTGCTGGACCCTCTGCATATTATCGGTTTGCATTACCGGACCTTAGCGCGTAGGGATTGGGGCACGTCCATTTGCAAATAAGTGAGGGATCGGGGTGTTTTTCTCACGGGGTGCTAAACGAAAACCGGGTGATGCGGATTCGCGGCGGGCTGGATACTTCGCAGACCGGGGCGGAGACGCAAACGATACCGGATGTGGTCCACTGCGGCGAATATATCATGCACAGCGACACCATGGCCCAGTGCCGCGCCAATGGCTCCCCAGCCTATCGGACTGGGACAGCTATGACAACTGGGAGGTCAAGGGGACCGAAGATGTCGCCCGCAGTGCGCGGCGCAAATGTCAAGAAATGCTGGCAGAGGCACCGGAAAGCCTAATTGAACCGGATCTGGATGCAGCCCTCCAAGCCTATATCTAGGCCGCTGTTTGAAATGAAACTGTTCTTTTTCACTTTAGGTAATTCTCCTGCCCATTATCATAACCAAGAAACAGGGTTGTCATTTCCATCACTTCTGGTAATAAGGTGGCATCTGTCCTAATAATTCCTGACCGTATTAAAATAACCTAACCAGGCATATTTATTGAGGAGGCCATGGAAGGTAGCCGAAGACCCCATTTCTCGAATTGAGAGCTGGGGTTTATTTTTATGTAATCAGGGATATTCAACAAGCTTTCCATAGTTAAAAGCGGGGATGTCTAAAATGTTTGAAACCCCTATCCGTGAAGGCCAGTTTGGATAGCAATTCCGGGGAGCTACGTTTGATCGAAGTAAAAGGTTTGGCTGCTCAAACCGGTACAATCCTTCTGACAACAAACGAAAAGCGTGTGGCCGAAGATCGGCGCGATTGTTACTGGTTATATATCGTAACGAACTGTTCCGGAAAACCCCTGCTTCAGGAACCAATAGAAGATCCTGCACGATACGATTGACATGAGGTTAGTAAAGTGGCTCATTATTATCTGTCTGTCGATGCGATGACGCAACCTATGGAAGTCAGGGAAGATCAAAGCAGTTACGGAAAATTAAGTGATGTCTAAGAAAATTGGTGAAACATCCAAAATGCGGGTATTTATCAGTTCCAGCCAAAAGGAGCTGGAACCTGAGCGTCTCGCACTTTTTGGATTAATCACGACCGACCCGTTTTTAAAGGATTATTTTGAACCCATCCTGTTTGAAAAATTACCACCTCCGTCTCGACCGACAGAAAAACCCTATTTAAAAGTGCTTGAAACTTGCCAAGCATACATCCTCATGCTGGATCGTGAATATGGCGTGATGGACGGAAAATATTCTGCCACCCATAATGAATACATTTTGGCTCGGAAGATGAATATCCCTTCTCTCGCGATGATTAAAGGACGTCATGACACCGGGCGGGAGCCAAAAATCCAAACACTTATAAAGCAAATCAAAACAGACAAGTTTACATACAAACGATTTGTGGATCGCATTGATCTCAAAAAAGAAGTTTCCGCTTGGCTGCTCCAGGTGGTCAAAGAGGAGCGCAATATCGTTCCCGAAGCCGGAATAGCTCAAAGCGCGGAAGAAACAATTGAAGCGGCTTCCAATTTCGAGCTGCTTCAACAGGATGAAGTGCTCCTTAGTGAAATGGATATGGCGACAAGTCGATTTCTTTATGCCGGCCTTCATGGATTGCGCCTGAAGCAATTACCTATTTCGAAAATGGCTTCCGTGTTTCGCGTGCGGGGACTCGTCTGGCAAGATGGAGAATCGAGTGATTTTCACCCGACTGCCGGCGGTGTCGTATTTCTGGGGCGAAATCCAGCGCTGCGCTTCCCCCAGTGCCAGGTACTGGGGGACGCATATCGGGACACGAAAGCGACTTCAGCACCCTTTGCGCAAAGCCAATTCAGCGGTCCGATCCCTAGGCTTATTGAAGACCTTCTCGCTTTCGTTCAAAAGAACACGGCGCATCCGACCCGAATTGTAGGAATCAACAACATCGAGTTGGACGAATATCCCGTTAAAGCGGTGCGTGAGGCATTAGTCAATGCCTTTGCCCATCGCGATTACGAAGATGCAGGACGTAAGATTCGGGTTGAGATTTTCAGAGATAGGCTTGTAGTTTCGAGTCCTGGTTATCCCCCCAAGCCCTTAACACTATCCAAGCTGAGGCGTGGCCGGTATGAATCATGCCGCCGCAATCCGGTATGAACTAAATATTGAAAGGCGATGAATCTATCGATAATCTATCGGTAGAAACGTAAAATCTATCGATTCTAATCTGACTGCTGGGAAATGGTATTTATCGAAAAATTATCGATCGTTTTGTGTAATCTATCGATGGTGAATATTGCTCAAATGGTTCATATTCTGTGGAACTGATCGATAATGTACGGGAGGAGGCAGTTCCATACGGGGAAGGTGATCAAAAGTGAACAAAAGGGATGCCAATTGTTATCGCCTATTAATCAGCAGCATTCAAAAGAAGTCATAGATCAAATAGGTAATCGGGGACCTGGAGTTTACTATGTCATCGCGGAAAAAAGGGACAAAAAGGGGATTATGAGGATATGAGGCCAAAGTCACTATAAACTGGACATAAAGAGGACAAACAGGACATTTCCCGCCACAAACTGGGACGGAGTGAGCCACAAAAGGCCCCAAAGGAGCCAAAGGTTGGCGATAAGGTACCTTCTGATCATGACGCAGGCAATCGTGTCATAAATGTGCCATCGCAGGAGGTATCTGGGTCAAAACTGGCTGAAGGAAAATCGGAAAAAGACAATAAATCGGTAAAAAGGGGCAATGATTCAAATCATGAAAGGGGCACCAAAGGGGCAAACTGGACACGTGCTTGATAAACCCGACATAAACCCGACAAACCCGCCACGGACTGGGACGGGACGAGACACAATGGGTCATATATGGGCCAAAGGGGTCATAGGGTGAAGCAGCGAGAAGCGGCTCATAAAGGGCTCAAGCAATAAAAGCCAAGACATCTTTTATTTGATAAAAAAGGGACAATAATGGGACATTGGGACATCAAGCCCGTAAGAAGCATGGATGAATATAAGGGCCGTATTAAACATTCAAACTTATTTATCAATCAGCGAAAATTTCTTTCCTGAATTGTATTTCCTCCTGCAACATATAAGTTCATTAGTTTAATATGGTCCCTATTTACTAAGAAATAGTGCTGTATCTATTTGTAAATCAAAAAGGAACCCATAAAATCACTTGGTTTGATAAGGCGTGGAAAAAGGCTTGCAAGGATACAACTATAGGTATAAGGCTTTTTCACGATTTAAGACGAACGGCGTGCCGCAATATGATTTGCTAAGGAATACCTGAACGAGTGGCAATGACGGTGCGGGGGGAACAGATTTGGGTACAGTCACCGAATTTGAAAAAAACAGAAAAAACAATATGATAAAAGATGTGGGGGGTGGATCGTCATGTGATCGTGTGGACTCTAAATCCACGTAGCCGGGTGCAACTCCCGGACTCCCCACCACCCTTCGAAAATGATTGTAATAATATCAATCGTTAAGCATACGATTGTTTCGTATATATAGGAGACGACTGTTTGGCCATCAATTGGACAGAAATCCAGTCCCACCGCCTAATGGAACTGGATGTTGAAGAGAAAGATTTGACGCGGGATTTTGACACCGTAGCGGATCGTGACCGGATTTTCCAGGAATTAGAAAAAACGCTGGTTCAAAACCAACGGTTGCGGCTGGCTGAGTTTCGCCGGATTGACATGCAGCCAAGATTGATCCGCTTGGAAAATAAATTGGTGGATGCTTTGGTCACAAATGGATTTGCCCAGGTGACCACGCCGATTATCATGTCCAAAGGCCATCTGTCCAAAATGTCGATTACCCAGGATCATCCTCTCAGTGATAAGGTCTACTGGCTTGGCCGCAAC
This sequence comes from uncultured Desulfobacteraceae bacterium, assembly GCA_964530095.1. GTDB lineage: Bacteria > Desulfobacterota > Desulfobacteria > Desulfobacterales > CAZHA01 > CAZHAH01. The sequence goes on from CAZHAH010000019.1 coordinate 36,603, forward strand.
AAATGCCTGCGGCCCATGCTGGCACCGCATTTATATTTTGTGTTAAAGGATCTACTGCGTTTGTGGGCCACACCGGTTCGAATATTCGAAGTGGGGCCGTGCTTCCGCAAAGAGACACAAGGGGCCCAGCATGCGAGTGAGTTCACTATGCTCAATCTGGTCGAAATGGGGCTCGCGGAAGAAACGCGCGATACGCGGATCGCCGAAATGGCCGACCTGGTCACCCGCACGACAGGAATCAACGACTATTTATTAAAAAAGACCACCTCCGAAGTTTATGGCGATACCATCGATGTCGTGGCCGGGGAAGAACAGATCGAATTGGGGTCGGCCGCTATGGGTCCCCATCGACTCGATCGGGAATGGAAAATTGCCGCAACCTGGATCGGCATCGGCTTTGGTCTCGAACGGCTTCTCATGGTCGCAGAGCATAGCCGTAATATAGGGAAATGGGTACGAAGTCTGACGTATCTGGATGGGATACGCCTGAACATTTAACTGTCCATCCATAAATGGTCTTTTTTCCGCTGGACAGCGTTCTCCGCGGGTTCCCGGGTGCGACGTACACAGAGTACGCCTCCCCGCAAACCCTTGTGCGGCCTTGTCCAACGAAAAAAAACCGCATTTCTGAATTGGACACTTTAGAGTGCCATTGTTTGCTCGTGGATGGGCACTAATTAAGCGTAAACAAAATGAGCGCCATACCGGCGTTAGGGATTGTCATGCCTGCATCAAATCAAACACTTGAGCAAATTCTTAATAAGGCCGCCGAGGGGCGGCCGCTCACAAAGAAAGAGATCGTTTTTCTGCTGGAAGTCGAGGACGAGCATCAGCAGGAAGCGATTTTTCATATCGCACGGAATCTGCGTCAACAGCATTTCGGTAACAAGGTTTTTCTATACGGATTTCTCTATATCAGCACCTATTGCCGCAATGATTGCAGCTTTTGTTTTTTTCGCAAGTCAAACATGACCAGCCAACGATACCGCAAGGATGAGGAGGAAATTGTCACAGCCGCGAGAGAGTTAACCGAATCCGGGGTCCATTTGATCGATCTGACCATGGGTGAAGACCCGGCATTATTGCACAACGGACATGAAGGCGTGGAAAAATTTATTCGTTTGGTGCAATCGGTCCGCAGCGCAACCGGGGCGCCAATTATGGTCTCCTCGGGGGTTGTAGCGGAAACTGTTTTGCAGCAGCTGGCGACCGCTGGTGTAACCTGGTATGCCTGTTACCAAGAGACACACCAGCGCAACCTGTATCATCGACTCAGGCCCGGGCAAGGTTATAATGAACGCTTTGAGCTCAAGCGGACGGCACACTGCCTGGGGCTTTTGGTAGAAGAAGGCGTGCTTCGCGGAGTAGGAGAGTCCAGCGGCGACATCGCGGATTCAATAGAAGCCATGCGATATCTGGATGCCGATCAGGTGCGCGTCATGAATTTTGTGCCCCAGAAGGGAACCCCTCTGGCCAACCGCATGGCGCCCGATTCTCGCCAGGAACTTCTCACTACCGCCATTTTGCGGCTGAGTTTTCCGGACCGCTTGGTGCCGGCTTCTCTGGATGTGGACGGCCTGGCAGGATTAAAGCAAAGACTGCGCGCCGGTGCAAATGTGGTAACGTCTCTGGTTCCACCCGGTCAGGGATTTGCGGGAGTGGCTCAGAGCCGTCTTGATATCGCCGATGGAAGGCGAACGCGTTCCCTGGTCGAGCCTGTATTACATGAAAGCGGACTCACCCCCGCATCTTTAGTAGACTACCTCGCCTGGATAAAGGCCCGCCAAAAAGTCGTTGCAGGAAAAAACATGCCGGAGGCGGTTGCGTGTTAGTCGCCATCGTAGGCGGAAAGCTACAGGGGGTTGAAGCCGCTTATCTGGCCTGCAAAGCCGGGTGGGACGTTATCTTGATCGATAAAAAGCCGCATGCGCCCGCCTCTGATCTTTGCCATCGGTTCCTGCAGCTGGATGTGATGCATGAAAAAGATTTGGGGAGCAAGCTCAAGGATGTTGACCTGGTCATACCGGCGTTAGAAGCTGAGGCAGCCCTGACCCATCTTGCGCAATGGACACAAAGGGAAGGGATAGCGTTTGCCTTTGATCTGGATGCTTACCGGTTGTCTTCATCCAAAATGAAATCCGACCGACTTTTTGCCCGGGCAGATGTGCCGGCGCCCGGATCATGGCCCGATTGTCGATTTCCGGTCGTTGTCAAACCGGACGGCGGAAGCGGTAGCCGGGGAGTAAAGCTCTTTTACGAGCCACGCGGTCTGCGGCAATACCTGGATCAATCTGCTGAAAAATCGGTCGCACAAGAGTTTGTTGCGGGCCCGTCTTACTCGATTGAAGTCATCGGCTTGCCGGGAAAGTACACCCCGCTGCAGGTAACCGATCTGGAAATGGACAAGACATACGATTGTAAACGGGTGTTGGCCCCGACAACCCTGTCGCCCCAACTGATTTCCGATTTTAAGCGAATATCGGTGTCCCTGGCCGAGGCTCTGAAGCTGAAGGGTTTGATGGATGTCGAAGTGGTTATCGATGATACCTTAAAGGTACTCGAGATCGATGCGCGGTTGCCGAGCCAGACCCCCATTGCGGTGTATTGGTCGAGCGGTGTCAATATGGTGCAGGCTCTGGGGGCGCTTTTTTTAAAGGGGACACCTGCCGAGAAAAACCAGGGGGGCATGCATCGCGGTGTGGTTCTGGAACATATTCGCGTAACCCCCACTCTGCTGGAAGTGTGCGGCGAGCATATTATGTCCGTAACAGATCCTCTACGGATCCAAAGCAATTTTTGGGGAGCGGATGAAGCCATCACCAATTACGCTCCAGACCGAAAAACTTGGGTGGCCACCCTGATCGTGTGCGAGCGGGATCGTAAAACGGCCTGGGCCAAAAGACAAAAGGTGATCGCCGACATTCGGAAACAATTTCGATTGGATGCCTATCGGGACCCTGCACCGGAAGAAGGGTATCAAGGAAATCAGTCGTGACCCGACTCATGGCGGAGGACATAGGGTATGTAACGGATCGCCTTGCGGTTTACGATCAGGAACTGGTAACCAAAACAGGTTGTACCCTCAGAGGCCTTGCCTGCCGTGCCGCAGGCGTATCGGAAACGGTGGTTGAAAAGATACTTGAAAATCTTCACGTGGGGATTGTCCCCTTCACAAGCGGCCAAGGAATCATAAAAGGGTTCGGTGAAGCCCTCGCAGGCATTGGAACCCATTTGGGTTGTTCCGCATTTGTAACCCACGCCACAGACGCGGCCGGATTGGCGGAAGCGTATGAGAGAAAGACCGACATCATTCTTTTGGCCGACGATAACCGTTTTGTGGCCATACATACGCAAAGCCGAAACGTGATCGACAATGCAGTTGCCACGGGCAAGGGGTTTGCATCCGGATTGGAGCTGATGGCAAAGGGTCTAAAGGGAAAGCCTGTGTTGGTCATCGGGTGCGGGCCTGTCGGGCAAAGCGCCGTCTCGGCATTGCTGCGGACGGGCGCACGGGTTTCGGTCTATGATATCGATCCCTTGCGCTACGATGATCTGGAGAAGGTCGAACACCTCAAAGGGGATGTTGGAATAAGAACAGCCAAGGAAATAAATGAAGCCTTGTCAGACCACAGATACATCCTGGACGCATCTTCAGCGCGAGATATTATCCACACCAATCACATAACACCGGGCACATACATCAGCGCCCCGGGTATGCCTTTAGGGCTAAGCGAGGATGCTCGCGCAATGGTTTCTGATCGACTCCTGCATGATCCTTTACAGATCGGAGTGGCCACGATGATTGTCAGCGCTGTAAGTTCCAGCATTGTCGAATGAAAAAAATTGAACCTTGATTTAACGGGATGTAGGCCATATGGCGCAGAAAACAAAGACCAAAAAGCCTGCCAAACGGTACTACCGGAAGCGGGTTGAGCTGTTCAGGCTCATCGATAAGATAAAATTATGGCCCTCGAGGAAAGGTGCGCTGCACGGTATCAAAACGATTCAAAAGATGGGGGGACAGGCCCGGATTACAACCCACTGCAACAAGACCTTTATGGTAAACGATTCCCGCAACAGTCGTGCCGCCCGCTGGCTCAGAAACAAATGGTTCAAAGGCGTGTGCCCGGTTTGCCGTGTACCCGAATGGAAGCTGGAAAAGTATTCTTCAACCCGGTTTAAACGGCATTACGGCTCTATGCTGAGTCATAAGGGGGAATAGAATTGATCATCGAGAACATGCTCCTCTGCTAAGCTGCCCAGCAATTATTCTTGCAATTTTTATTAGTTATGATAGAAGGTTAAATCAATCCGGCATGTGACATTATAGAAAAATATTTATAAACCAGCCAACCTTAGATTGAGGCTGTCATGGATTGAAAAAGAAAACCCCATTTCTTTTGAGCAAAGAAGTGGGGTTTTACTTTCGATATGAAGGCCCGGAATTAACTCTAATTCGAGATCAAATTTAATCAATAAAGCAAAGCGGTCTAAGGTAAATTAATCAATGATCAAGGTTTGAGCCCAATGCCCCTAAGAGGAAACAGACCCATAATGGTAAAAACCAAACTCACACTGTCACGCCTTGAAAGCCTTTTGTTAACGGCCTGTGATGACCTTCGCGGCAGTATGGATGCCAGCGAGTATAAGGAATATATTTTCGGCATGCTGTTTTTAAAGCGTGCCAGTGACCTGTTTGACCAACGGCGAAAGGAGCTGAAAAATGAGCTTGCCGCTAAAGGTATGTCTGAGAGAGATATTACCATTGCGTTAACCGATCCGGATAACTATTCGGGCAAGTATTTCTATGTTCCGGAACGGGCACGCTGGAATGAGGGCTGGGATGAAGCGGTAACAAAAGACGGCAAAAAAGAAATCATTCACCATCCGGCCTTAAAGCATGTCAAGGACAATGTCGGCACGCAGTTGAACAAAGCCCTTGAAGCCATTGAAGATGCCAATATTGACGCCCTGCAGGATGTGCTCAAAGGGATCAATTTTAACCGCAAGATCGGCCAGCTGACCCTGGATGACGATACCCTGGCGGATTTCATTCAAAACTTTGAAAAAATTCCCCTAAAAGACGAAGACTTCGAGTTCCCTGATCTGCTGGGTTCGGCCTACGAATGGCTGATCAAGTTTTTTGCGGATTCAGCCGGCAAAAAGGCCGGGGAATTTTATACCCCTGTGGAAGTGGTACGCGTCTGTGTGGAAATCTGCGATCCCCGGGAAGGCATGAGCATTTATGATCCGACCGCCGGCTCCGGTGGTATGCTGATACAGACACGGGACTATTTGCGGGAATGCGGTGGTGATCCCGGTGAGTTGTCCCTCAACGGTCAGGAAAAGATCGGCACCACCTGGTCTATCTGCAAAATGAACATGTTGCTGCACGGTATTTCCCATGCCGATATCCAGCAGGCAGACACCATCAAGGAACCCCTGCACCGGGATGAAAACAACGAACTCAAGCGGTTTGACCGGGTGCTGGCCAATCCGCCCTTCAGCCAGAATTACATCAAAAACGGGCTTAGCTTTCCCGGCCGTTTTCCGGTGATGATGCCTGAAAAAGGCAAAAAGGCAGATCTGATGTTTGTCCAGCACATGCTGTCGGCAATCAAACACGACGGCCGCCTGGCAACGGTCATGCCCCACGGTGTTTTGTTCCGTGGTGGTGAAGAGCGCGCGGCACGCCGGCATTTCATTGAAAAAGGGTACCTGGAAGCCATTATCGGCCTGCCCAGCAACCTGTTTTACGGCACCGGCATTCCCGCCTGCATCCTGGTGATGAACAAGCAAGGTGCCGCAAGCCGGGATCATGTGCTGTTTATCAATGCAGACAGGGAGTACCGGGAAGGTAAGGCTCAAAATCATCTGCGGCCCGAAGACATTGATAAAATCGTCCATGCATACCGAAAGGGGCTTGATATCCCCGGCTATGCGCGCAAGGTTCCCGTGACGGAAATTGAAGCGGAAGACTACAACTGCAATATCCGCCGTTATGTGGATAATGCCCTGCCAACCGAACCCCATGATGTGCGCGCCCATCTGCATGGCGGTGTTCCCATTGCCGAGATCGATGCCCTTGAGATCTTCTGGCGTAACTATAAAGGCTTGCGTGAAGGCTGTTTTCTACCGCGCGATGATGCCTACATGGACATTGCCGAAACCATAGCCGACAAACGCGGTATTGCTAATTTTGTAACCAACCATCCGGGAGTGAAAACACGCCATCAAACCTTTATGGATAAAATGGGAAAATGGTGGCAGGCCAACTTACCCATTGTTGCGGGTTTGGCCCATGATCCTGAAAACCAACATGAAAATTCGGGAAACGTGTATTTTATGCGCCGAAGCCTGCTCAAGCGCATTGCCGAGGCATTTTTAAAACAGGATCTACTGACCCCGTTCCAGATAAGAGGGGCTTTCGCTAACTATGTGAACCTACTCAAGGCGGATTTCAAATCCATTGCCGCCAGCGGATGGGGGCCGGAGCTGATCCCGGACGATGAAATTCTGCAAAGCCAGTTCCCTGAAGTGCTGGAAGAAATGGAGCAGGCGCAGACGCGACTTGCAGAGCTGCAGGCGTTGTTTAGCGCTGTCGATGACGAAGATTTTGAAGACACGGAAGATACCGGTGTCCTGCCGGGTGAAGAGGTGAAAAGCAAAAAGGAAGATCTCAAGAATCTAAATGTCGAATGGAAAGCCCGGCTCAAAGAGGTTAAAGCGTTGACGGGCAATATTTTTTTGGAAATCAAAGCCGCAGGGTTGCTGCCAAAAGGTGCGAAAAAAGGCTATTATTGCACCGAAGGGTTGACGCAAAAAGAAGCCCGGTTTGCCAATGGCCGGCGTATTCTTGAATTGGCCAAAGAGGTGGGGCATCGATCCGACTTTGCCGAGCCGCTTATGCTATCCATGGAACAGGGGGATTTGCCGAGACGCCGTGCCGCCGATATTAAAGCAAACCTTGCCCGGCACAAGATGCTTGAGGATGAGGTGAAAGCCCTGAAGGGTACCATCAAGGGTGTAGAGAACAAACGGGACGAACTAGTGGAAAGCGCGCGGAAAAAAATATCCACAGATGAAGCCCGCACTGTGATTATCGAACGTTTGCGACAGGTATTGATGGACACCTACCGGGCTTATCTGCGGTCCGACCTGCGCACCTGTATCAAGGCCATTGAAAATTTGTGGGATAAATACGCGGTGACGGCCAAAGAGATTGAAGCTGAAAGGGATGCGGCGTCAAGGAAGCTAAGAAAATTTTTGGTGGAGTTGGGGTATGAGTAATTGGAAATTTTTACCGTTATCAGAAATAGCTGAAATTCGAGTTAGTAGTGTTGATAAGAAGTCAAAGGTTGGTGAAAAGCCAGTCCAGCTATGCAATTACATGGATGTTTACGCCAACGAATACATAACCACAAACCTTGAATTTATGCAGTCTACAGCCAACTCAGTTGAAGTAGAAAAGTTTAGAGTATGCTGCGGTGACGTGATAATAACCAAAGACTCCGAAACACCCTACGATATTGGCATTCCCGCTGTAGTTATGGATGACATAACGGGGCTTGTTTGCGGATATCACCTTGCGTTGATTAAGCCAGATAAGACAAAAATCAATTCCGTCTATCTTGCTAAACAAATGGCATCAAATTACACGGCCTCTTATTTCTCGAGGATGGCAGCAGGTTCCACACGATATGGGCTGTCTAATAGAGCTATCGCAGCGGTTACTATTTCACTTGCACCTAAAAAACAGCAGAAAAAGATAGCTACCATTTTAACGATAATCGACCAAACCATCGGAAAAACCGAAGCCCTGATCCACAAATACCAGCAAATCAAAGCGGGTTTAATGCACGACTTGTTTACACGTGGCGTCACCGCTGACGGCAAACTCCGCCCACCCAAAGAACAAGCCCCGCAGCTTTACAAAGAAACCCCCATTGGCTGGATTCCGAAGGAGTGGAAAGTCGACAATATTTGCAACTTATTTCACATCCAACTTGGAAAAATGCTAAGCAGGGCGGCAGAAACTGGCAAGTGGAGTGCGAGCTATTTAGGTAATAAAAATGTTCAATGGGATAAGGTAGATTTGTTGAATTTGGAACAAATGGATTTTACACCCGCAGAACGTGAAAAATATAAATTAATTTATCATGATTTGTTAGTTTGTGAGGGCGGAGATGTTGGTCGAACATCTATGTGGAGGGGGGAAATGGATGTTTGTTTCTATCAGAAAGCAATTCATCGACTTCGCCCAAAGGATGAAAGGATAGCACCAGCATTGATGCTACGTTTTATGTTTTATGCTAAACAAATAGGCGCTTTCACAGACTTTACATCACAAACCAGTATTGCTCACCTAACACAAGAGCAACTCGGGAAAGTAAAAGTATTAATACCAACAATGGACGAACAGTCATTGATGATTGAAAGATTTGATGACATTGATAATAAAATAAACGCTGAAGCAGCTTATTTTGAAAAATTAATTGTTCAAAAATCCGGCCTCATGCACGACCTCCTCACCGGCAAAGTGCCGGTCACCATCGATCCAGAGGAAACCGCCCATGGCTCGTGAAAACGCATTGGAAAAAAGGGGAGAATTCCTGCTCTACAAGGCTCAAGACGGGGCCATCAAAGTCGATGTCTTTTTTCAGGATGAAACCGTTTGGCTGACCCAGAAAGCCCTGGCCGAGCTGTTCGGGGTGCAGATTCCCGCCATTAACAAGCACCTGAAAAATATATTTGAAACCGGTGAGCTGGATAAGGATTCAGTTATTTCCATTTTGGAAACAACTGCCGGGGATGGCAAAAACTACCGCACCCAATATTACAGCCTTGATGCCATTATCTCGGTGGGCTATCGGGTCAACAGCTATCAGGCCACACAGTTCCGGATCTGGGCTACCCGGCATTTGAAAGAGTTCATCATCAAAGGGTTTGTCCTGGACGATGAGCGTCTCAAGCAGGGCAAGCACTTTGGCAAAGACTACTTTGACGAGCTGCTGGAGCGCATCCGGGAAATTCGCGCCAGCGAGCGGCGGTTCTATCAGAAAATTACAGACATTTACGCCCTTGCCGTGGACTATGACACCCATGCACCCATTACCAAAGAATTCTTTGCAACGGTTCAGAACAAACTTCATTGGGCCATTACCGGCAAGACCGCCGCTGAAATCATTTACGCTTCCGCCGACGCTAACGCCCCCTATATGGGGCTGACCAACTGGAAATACGGCCGGGACGGTAAAATTTTCAAATCGGATATCACTGTTGCCAAAAACTATCTGAACGAAGCGCACATCAGGGAACTCAACCGCATCATCTCCGCCTATCTCGATTTGGCTGAAAATCGGGCAGAGCGCGGAATTTTGATGAAAATGGCGGACTGGGTTCAGTTCCTGCATGGCTTTCTGGAGCTGTCCAATTATCCCATCCTGGAAAACAAAGGGACCGTGAGCGCACTTGAGGCTAAGCTTAAAGCGCAGCAGGAATATGAGGTGTATCGAAAAAAACAGGATAAAGAATATATTTCGGATTTTGATCGGGAAATAAAACGACTCAAGGGGGAAAAATGATCCAGGGCTTAGCCAATCTGAAGTTCAGCCAAAAAGCTCCCCATTGGGGAGCGAATTCAAATCAAAGGTAAAACTCCACCTAATGGGCAAAGAATTGGAACGGTAGATTCATTCATTAAACGGGAGCGTCGAATAATTGAGGAAAAAACGTCGGAATGAATCTAACGGAAGAAACGAAAAAAACAGAATCGGCCATAGGGTAATCACCCATGTCTGAATACACCGAAGTCGAACAGCCATTTTTTCAGCAGCTTGAAACGCTGGGCTGGACTACCGTTGACCAAGGTCCGGATATCCCCCAGGACCCAGGCAAGAGTTTGCGGCAGACCTTTCGTCAGTGGCTTCTGCCTGATGTTTTTGCCGGTGCCGTGTCCGCCATCAATACAACGGCGGCGGGTAAAGAGTGGCTTACGGAAAAACAGTTGCACGACCTGCAGGACCAGATCCTGCGCCAGCCTAACCGCACCCTGCTAGAGGCCAATGAGGCCATTCAAAACCTGATCTTCAAGGCCCAGGTGGATGTCAACGAAATCACTGGCGAAGATGACCCGGTGGTAAAGCTGATTGATTTTGAAACGCCGGAAAATAACCGCTTTCATGCTATCAACCAGTTCCGTATCGATACTCCAGGATGTGTCAAACAATTTATCATTCCCGATATTGTCCTGTTTGTGAACGGAATCCCCCTGGCGGTGGTGGAGTGCAAAAAAGGCGGGCCCACCTGCGCCAATCCCATGAATGATGCGTTTGAGCAGCTTAAGCGATATATGAACCAGCGCAAGGCCACAAAGCAGCAGGGCTTGAAGGAGGGTGAGCCCCGTTTGTTTCACACGGTCTTGTTTCTGGTGCGCTCATGCGGGCTTAAGGCGGATTTCGGTACCATTACCTCGGAAGATGAACATTTTTTCCCCTGGAAAACCCAGTGGCCCAACGCGGAAGCCACCGCCGAAGGCTTAAACCAACAGCAGCAACTCATTGCCGGTATGCTCAACAAGGAGAACCTGCTGCATATTTTACGCACCTCGTCGGTTTTCATGGATACCGACAGCGGGCAGCGTATTAAGGTGGTGTGCCGGTATCAGCAGTTCAGGGCCGCGGGTAAGATTTGTGGCCGGTTGCGCAAAGGGCAAGACGCTGTCCAGCGCAGCGGCGTGGTCTGGCACACTCAAGGATCGGGCAAATCCTTGACCATGGTCTTTGTGGCCCGCATGATCCGTGCTTCCAAAGATTTGAAAGATTTTAAAATCGTTTTGATCAATGACCGTATTGACCTGGAAGAACAACTGGGCGAAACCGCAACCATGATCGGGGGTCGGGTAAACACCATCCAAAACACCGCTGGCCTGCGCGCGGATCTCAGTACGGATGCCTCTGATATCAATATGGTGATGGCGCACAAATTTCAACAGCGTGAAGAGAGCTTAAGCCTAAAGGTTGCCGAAGCATTGGCCACCTACCAGGCCATGCCGTCGGGAAATAGCTTTGGCGTGGTCAATGAATCCGACCGGATTCTTTTGATGATCGACGAGGCGCATCGCACCCAGAGTTCCGATTTGGGCGATAATATTTTTGAAGCCTTTCCCAATGCCACGCGGATAGCGTTTACCGGTACACCTCTTATTACCGAGCGCCACGGTGAAAAGAAAACCCACAAACGTTTCGGCCAGTATATCGATACTTACCGGTTGATGGATGCGGTCAACGATACCACCACCCTGCAGATCTTATATGAAGGCAAAACCGCTGATGCGGCCTTGACGGACAAACACGCTTTTGAAACCGCGTTCGAGGACATGTTCAGAGATCGTAGCGACGAAGAACTGCTGGCTATCAAGAAGAAATACGGGGCAACCGGTGATATTCTGGAAGTAGAACAGCGCATAAAAGCCATTGCCAAGGACATGATTGATCATTACATCAGCAACATATTGCCTAATGGGTTTAAGGCCCAGGTTGTGTGTCATTCCAAACTGGCAGCTAAACGTTATCAGACCGCAATTCAAGAGGCGCTGTTTGAGCGTCTGGCAAAAGAAAAGGCCAAAAGGCTGCCGGATCTGAATCTGATTAAAAAACTGGCCTTTTTAAAAGCGGCGGTGGTGGTGTCAAGCGATGGGACCAATGAGGCGGCCTATATTACCCAAACCCGAAGACAGGCCAAACGGTGGGATGCGGTCAGAAATTTTTGCCGGCCCTTTGATCTGGATGATCCGGACAGAGCGTACACGGGGATTGCGTTTTTGATTGTCTGCGACATGCTGCTGACTGGATTTGACGCCCCCATCGAGCAAGTGATGTATATCGACAAAAAAATCCAGGAACATACCCTTTTGCAGGCCATCGCCCGCACCAACCGGGTGGCTAAAGGCAAGAAACGCGGCTACATCGTGGATTATATCGGGCTGTCAAATCATCTCACAAAGGCCTTGACGATCTATGCCGCCACAGATGAACAGGAAGAACTGGCCGAAGGGTTAAAAAACATTACTTCTGAAATTCCCCTGCTGGAAGACCGGTATCAACGGCTGCTGCAATTGTTTGCGGATAGCAAGGTGAAGGATGTGGAAGCATTTGTGCAGGGCCGGCTTCCGGATATGGCAGCCGATGCCGCGGTGGTTCATGCGGCGGTGACCTCGCTGAAGGATGAAAAAATTCGTGCGGATTTCGATGTGTATCTGAAAAAGTTTTTAATGAGTATGGACATCATTCTGCCGCACCCGACAGCTCATCCTTACCGTGTCCCGGCAAAACGCTTCGGGTATATTTTGCGGGTCGCCAAAGAACGATATAAGGACACCAGTTTGAGCCTGGGGGATGCCGGTGAAAAGGTCAAGGAATTGATCAATGCCCATTTGATCAGCCTGGGAATAAACCCCATGGTGCCGCCGATAGAGCTGTTGGCCGATGATTTTATTGAAAAACTGAACCAACATGCCGGAGGGAATCTTGAAGCCAAAGCGAGTGAAATGGAACATGCCATTCGTAAACATTGCACCGTGCATCATGATGAAGATCCGGCTTTCTACAAAAGCCTTTCCGAGAAAGTTGAAAATCTGCTCGATCAGTACCAGGGGAATTGGAAAGTGCTGGCCGAAGAACTGGAAAAACTTCGAACAGAAGCCATTGAAGGGCGTAAAACCGGCAAGGACGGTATGAGCAAGGAAGCGACCACCTTTTACGAGCATATCGCCAATGAAGCCTTTGCCGATGGCAAAGTGCCCGGTGCCGCCAAAGCCAAAATGAAAGATTTAATGGAATCGATTGTGGATACGTTACATGACAACATTGGCAGCATTGATTTCTGGACAAACGCCGACAAGCAGAAGAAAACCCGCAGTAAAATAAAAACCGCCTTGACGCTGACCGAGATTGCCGAACTGAAACAGAATCGTGAACGGGTAGCCGTAGAAATAATGAAACTGGCTAAAAACCGGCATGATGAGTTGATGAATGGCGGTTCCAAATGAACGCGCGACGCGTAAAAGACATCGATTATTTGCTGTTGCCCGGCACTGAGCGCAAAACCACGGATATTGTGATTGAACGTAACGGTGTGGTGACCGTGCGCCCACCCAAAGGATTCAGCCCGGAACAGGTGGATGCCGTTGTTGAAAGCAAACGTATGTGGATATACAGAAATTTGGCTGAATGGCGGGATTTAAACGCAACAGTGGTTGTCCGCGAATGGGTGAACGGGGAATCTTTTCTCTATCTGGGCCGCGGCTATCGCCTTTCCCTGGTTGCCGAGCAGGAGGTTGATTTAAAGCTGAAGGACGGCAGTTTCTGTTTAAAACGCACCTTGATTGAAAAAGGAGGGGAATCTGCTGCCAAAAGGGCATTTGAAGCATTTTATTGTACCAAAGGCGAGACCCGTATACGCGAACGGATGAACTATTTTGCACCTAAAGCAGGGGTGAATCCAACCGGGCTAAAGGTTAAGGATCTGGGCTATCGCTGGGCAAGCTGCACAAAAAACAACCTGTTGCGCTTTCACTGGAAATGCATGATGGCTCCGGCAAAGATAATCGATTACATGGTGGTACATGAGTTATGCCATATCCACCACAGAAACCATACGGATGCATTCTGGAACGAAGTGGATAAAGTAATGCCCGATTATCTGGAGCGGAAGATGTGGTTGAGAAATCAGGGAGCTGGATTGGAGTTATAATCGCAAATAGTCAAAACAAGAGGGCCTGGTCTTCTTTCTTGACAGATAGAACAAAACAAAGGGGGGAAAGGAAACTATCGGGCTGTGGTAACGGCTTGATATTTGAAAACTTTATGATTGTGAAGTTGTTATAATAACAGGTAGTAATAGAACAGGACGTATAAGGACTTCCATTCAGAACATGGGACAGCATCTGAAAAATATCTTTTCTGAAGGTGAACTGCTTGAAGATTCAGTTGTAAAGAAATTTTTTACAACTGCCGCGGATGGGAAAAAGTACAAGACCAATTTTTATAATCTGAATGCCATTATTTCAGTCGGCTACCGGGTGAAAAATGGTCTACGACTACGAATCTCAAGCATCGGGGTCAAAGGAGCAGGCTCATACACGCTTGGCAGGCGCAGTTGTCTTGTTCCTACAAACATTTTTTTATGAATGTTGATTGGAGATGTGATGGAAGTCAATATTGCCGATTTAACCTGGTCGCCCTTTATTTATCCAAGAGGAAGCAAGAGTGAAAAAACTGTTGCGGCGTATGTTGAGGCGCTTAGGATAGGGGCGCAATTCCCACCGATCAAGATCCAAAGGGTTTTCAACTACCCCCAGGAGAATGAAAAGAAAGAAGCCATATTGATCCTGGATGGCATCCACCGCTGGAATGCATTCAAGGAATGTGGTTTCAAAAAAATCAATGTGATTGAGTGGAAGAAAAATCCGCTTGATTACGAAACAAGCCAGACAGCGCTTCTGCTAGAGGCAGCAGAATGCAACACCAAGCATGGAGACCGCCTAAGTCCAAGGGACAAAAAGCAGGTCGCTCGTGACATAGCGACTTCAGACCCCGAATGCACATGGACTGAAGATGCTTTGGCAGAGAAATTAGGGGTAATTCGGCAAACCGTAAATACCTGGATCTCAGACATTAGAGCGCGCCAGAGGTCGGGCCGGGAGATCGTTATTATTCGCTTAAACCGCCTTGGCTGGACCCAAGAGCAGATTGCGGACGTGGTGGGGGTAAATCAGCAAAGAGTTTCTCAAATTACCAATAATGCCAATTTTAGCGAAATTGGTAATTTAGTCTCCCATGGCCGGGACATGGATTACATCGCCAAGCATTATCACATGGATCTTGCGCTGGCCTGGGCGTTACGTTTGGAAGGAAAAACGGACCAGGAAAAGTTCAAGGAGCTTGGCTGGGGACTTTGCGCGTGGGACCGATGGAATTTCAATGAATGTGATGAACGCTTCGGCGATGATTGGCCCGGGAGGATACCGGCTCAATTGGTGGCGCATACATTGTTTTATTTTACAAACCCCGGGGATTTTGTTTTTGATCCGATGGCAGGCGGCGGCGTTGTCTCTGACGTGTGTCTGGTATTTGAGCGAAAATGTCAATCCTTTGATCTTGCCACGAGGGACAATCGACCGGAAATCCAATATCATCACTGGACTCCCCAAGATGGTCATTGGCCCATAACAAAAAAGCCGGATTTGATCTTTTTTGACCCACCTTACTATATCAAAAAGAAAAAAGCCTACAAAGAGAAGGCTACTGAAAAAACCCCTTCAATCTCATCCTACTCCAAACAGAAATATGAGAAATTTTTCAAAAGTTTTTTTCTGATGGCCCGTCAAAACGTAAAAGACGCGACCCGGATGGCCTTTTTGAATGCGGATTGGCGCGATTTCCAATCCACACCTGCTTTAAAAGAGGATCCGGATAATTCAATCACCATATTTGATTACCACAGACTGTTATCTCAAACCGGATGGAAAGTAACCCATCGAATAGAGTGCCCCTTGTCATCTGAACGTATGAGCGCAAATCAGGTAAAGAAAATGCAGGAAAAACGCATTTTAGGAACTGTCTCAAGAAGTTTGTTAATTGCAAAAAAATAGAATGAGTAAGGCCATCACGGCCCGTTGCCTAAGTTTTAGCAGTCAAATTTAAAATCATGCTCATTGAAGAATACCGCTTTCAAGAATTATGCAAGTCGTTGCGACAGCGATTTTTCAGCTTAACTTATCTAATCTTCAAAATCCCATCCGAACCGCCAATACAAAATATTGATTTCCGATTATGGGAGGTTGTTTTTCTCTAATATTGTTTGAAGCGCATAATGCTTATCTTCTAACACCAGTGAAACAGCGATCTCTCTGACCAGCTCTTTTTTGGTATCATCATGAACCCAAGGGAGCCACATGCTGCTTATTCCATCAATCCGCATCAGCAGGCATCCTGCCACCATTATTCTCATACGATATTGAAACTCTTCTATGGATTCAGGGATATTCAGGGTTTCAAAATAAGCGTCAAGCAACTTAAGGGTGGCTTCATATGCCACTTGCTTAATTTGTTTAAAGTAGATAATTCTTAAAATGTAGGTAGCGGTTAACTTTCCGATATCCTCAACCGGATCCCCCCAATGGCTTTCCTCCAGATCATAGGTGCCACATCTATCACCGCACACCAAAATATTGCGTTCATGGTAATCCCCATGAACTAAGACACTGTCGATACTTTTTGATATCTCTACAAAATCAGAGACTTTCTTTATGGCGCTATCCTTTTTATTCGGATCTCCGATATTATCCCAGACCTCACCGACTTCGTATCTATATTTAACGTCTTTTATCTTCTTTTCTAATACTGCATCCCTTAATGCATGAAACTTGCCATAAGTATGATTTGCGACACGGGCAATATTGGTGCCTAAGATTTCAGCATGTTTGACATTGATTTCTTCGTTCATTCTGTCTGCCAGAACGACGCCGTTTTTGCCGCATACCTCGGATAAAACCATAATATTATTAGCCGTATCATGGTGATAAACAATGGGCACAAAACCATCCGGTACGGCCTTCTCAACAATTTGCAATGCTTTTACCTCGGCAAATTGCCGTTCGTCATACCAGACAATGAACGCATCCTGCGGGACTTTACTGCCGACAAGTTCCTTGATTTTATCCAATTTTCCTGGAATAGCTTGCTTGAAGTACAGGTTCTTACCATCAATCTTTGCTTTAAAAACTGCCGACACCAATCCTCCCCCAGCCATCACTACGTCATGTACGTCACCGGTGGTGACAAAATCTAATTTGTCTGCCAGGTGAGCGTGGATATAGCCGGGCAAATTGTCTTCACTTAAAATAATCACCGAAGCACACCCTCTATTCAGCTGCGATCCGATCATAGCAACCGGATGTTAAATCTTTTTTTTCACTGATGAGAACCTGTTTTTGAATCTTTCCGGAGGGGGTTCTTTGAAACTCTTCCACATACTCAATATAGCGAGGTACTTTAAATTCCGCGATTCGATCCAGGCAATATGCAATGATGTCTCCAGGGGGAATGCTTTGCGGCGATTCCCCTTGTGTGGGCACAAGATACGCTTTGACTTCTTCACCGCGGCTTTCGTCCGGCACCGGAACCACCGCCGCACTTAATATTTTTGGATGACTCGTCAGCACATGTTCCACTTCGCTGGCCGAAATATTATCGCCTGTGCGTCGGATCATATCTTTTTTGCGGCCAACGATGTAATAATATCCGTTTTCATCCTGTCGAAACAGGTCGCCCGTACGAAACCAATCTCCCTCAAAGGCCTTGGCCGTAGCCTCGGGTTTGTTATAATAGCCTTTGAAGATGCCGGGGCCTTTAATCAACAGTTCTCCAATTTCACCCTGCTTCACCGGATTTCCATTATTGTCGATTATTTTGGTTGATCGAAAATCAGGCGGTTTTCCCACCGAACCCGAGCCGGTCATGTGATCATCTTCCAAAGGGACCAGCATGCCGGTGCCTATTTCGGTCATTCCATACGCCTCACGAGCGCGAACGTTGAAACGTTCCTCGAATTGCTTGTGAAGATGCGGTGGAAATCCCCCGACGAAAACAAATTTTAAATGATGATTTTTATCATCAGGGGATTCGGGCTGTTTGAGGGTCCAGGCCGCCATGGTTGCCCAGGCAGCCGTTACCTTGTATTTGTTTATAAGCTTCATATAATTGGAGGCACTATATTTTCGGGTCAAAACCATGGTGGCCCCCGATGTCATGCACATAAGTAATTCCCACTGGGGATCCATGTAATAAAAGGGGGTTACTGCCAAAAACACATCACCCTGGACCAAGTTTTCAGCAGCACTCATCCCGAAGGTCAGCCAGTATTCATGGGTGAGTATACAACCTTTGGGAAATCCCGTGGTCCCTGAGGTGTATTGAATATTCATATGATCATCCAAAGTAAGATCGATGGCTCTAAATTCATCGGATGCCGCATCCGCCAGATCGGATAATAAACTCCCCAGGTCTTCCTGTCCCGACCCGACTCTATAGATCTTTTTTATGGCAGGCGTCTTTGGCCGGGCTTCCTGAAACGTTGGTACGAAATCCGTGTAAATGACCAGGGCAATGGCGTCGGAATCGTTTAGCACATATTCCAGGTCAACTGCCTGATAACGATTATTGAGGGGAACCATCACGGCACCCAGTTTCGCCAGCGCAAGCCAGGACACCGGAAACTCCGGGCAGTTGGGCAGCATGACGGCGACATGATCTCCTTTTTTGATCCCTTCCGCCTGAAGCGCATTGGCGTATTGATTCACCCGCGCATTCAACTCATGATAGCTGAAACCTGAATTCTCGTAATCGAAATGAATGGCGCTGTTTTCGCCATAGCGACGCGCTGCCTTTTCAAGTAAGGTGCCAATATTTGGTACTAGTCCGGGAATCGACATGAGTTCTCCTCACTAACTATATTTTCGTTCTGTCCTCCGCCTTATTATTTCGGCACTGAAAAATGTCAGAATAGATAACGCAATCAGCAACGACGACACCGCCGCCAGGGTCGGATTTATTTCAAGGCGAACGTCCATCCACATTTGAACCGGCAGTG
>CAZHAH010000020.1:0-51100 GCA_964530095.1 uncultured Desulfobacteraceae bacterium
CTTGCAGCACTTCCTGGATGGCCTTTTCGGTTTCCGGTTTGATTTGCGAGGGCCGGTGTGTGGCCAGAATCGTTCGCACCCGTTCAATCACCCGTTGTCGCATCGTTTTGGCACCCGTATCATTCCACTGCTGATAACTGCGCCGATCGCACAAATGGGGCATATAGAATTCGGTCTGAAAATGTTCCCGGGTGTGTTTATGGGTCAAGTAATGGCCGTTGGGACCGACCTCGTGAATCACATCGGTGGCAAGGGTCTCTTCGTTGACCTCGATGCCGCGGGTGATGCGCCGGGAGTAGCCGATGGCCTCATCCATCATGGCTGTTTGCAGGATGGAGCCGGTGATGCCGCTTTCGGTGTACCCCACGTCATGACACAGGTCTCCACCGGTGATCGCCGAAAAAAAACAGGATAACGAGCCCTCCAGAGCGGCTTGTTCGTCAAGGGCTTTGGAATCGGTGCAGCCACCGGTTTGCCACAATGGAAGACCGGCAAAGTGGGCCAATTCGGTGATACCGGCCATCATCAGCGATAGTTCCGGGGCGCCGTAGGCCAAAATAGAGGCACTCATGTCCAGCACCGAGAGAACACCGCCCATGAAAAAGGGCATCCCCGGTGTGATGGTCTGGGCCAGCACCAGGCCCATCCATGACTCGGCCGCAGCCTGGATGATGATACCGGCGGCGGACATAGGGGCGGTCCCGCCCGCCAGCGGACAGGGGGTGAATATGACCGGGATGCGATGCCGGGCGGCAAATATGAGTTTGTCAACCGCTTCGAAGTTGCTGGTCAAGGGCGACAGCGGCTCGCAATAATGGATGTAATTGGGTCTTTTTTCAAAAGCGTCCTGTCCTCCCGCTTCAGCGACGGCCATTTTATGGATGTCTTCGCCGTCATCCTTACCGAAAGACCAGGCGACGATCGGTTTGCTGGTATTGGGGAACATCTCGGCAAACTCATAGGTGGCGGCCAAGGTCGTCGTGACATCACTGACGGTGCCCAGAGATTCGCAAAAGTCGATGTTGGGCAAGGCATCGCACACCTGTGCGACGATGCCGGCATCATTACGCACAAAGGGGCGCCGTTCCAGGGTTTCCACATCGATAAAATTGGGCGGGGTCGGGCCGGGGCCGAAGTAGGCCAACCCGGGTCCGATGCGGATGTCGTGTTGCGGATTACCGTCCCGCGCATAAATCGTGAAGCTCCGGGGGGCGCGAGCCAGGGCCTGTCGGGTGATATGCGACGGGATGCGGACCCGAATACCGTCCACCCAGGCACCGGCTTCTTTGAATATTCCACGCGCCTCATCATGGTGCACATCGAGTCCTGTTTCTTCCATCACCTGCAACACGCCGTCCAGCAACGCTTGTAACTGATCCGTGGACAGCATCCTGAACTGTATGCCTGAATTGGTTCGGTAATTTGTCTTCATCAATACTCTCCTTTCTAAACCGCTGAGAGCGGTCTGTTTATGGCTGTTGATTCTTTTTCTATCTCTGTTTTTGGTTTTTTGACAATTTTGCACCCGGCATCATGCGGATCACTTCCGTGGTTACCAAGTTCAAGTGATCGCGCATAAATCGTGCCGCTTCGTCTTCCTCCCGTTTGACTACGCAGGATACAACTTGTTCGGCCGTTGCGACGGCTTTGTCCATTTGGAATAAGGTTTTAGGTTTAAAATGTTCATACTCCTGGTAAACCTTCTCTAAAATCCACTTCACCATTTCATGGATCATCTCATTGTCGGTGGACCTTGCAAAGGTGACGTGAAAGTTGAAATCGAGTTTGGAAAAGGATTGAATATCACCCACCGCTTTTTTCATTTGTGAAAGGGCGCTTTGAATCTGACGAATCGATGCCGTATCGGCCCTGCGGGCGGCTAAGCGGACCGCATTACATTCCAGGATTTCCCTGACTTCAATCAGATTCAAAATATGGGTGGCGGCTTGAATGTTACTCAGCTCAAAAGAAAATGGTGTATCGAGCTTAAAATCTTTCTTTAAAAAAGTTCCTCTGCCCTGAATCACTTCCAGACAACCCACCAAAACCATCGCCGCCGTCGCTTCACGGATCGTGGAGCGACCCACACCAAACATTTTGGTTAATTCCCGTTCGGGCGGGAGTTTGTCGCCCGGTTCCAACTCCCCGCTGCGGATGCTGCTAATAATTTCCTGCATGACCAGTTCGGAGGTTGAGCTGCGCTGGATCGTGCGGTAATTCATTTTGTGGACGGTTCTCCTTGCGGAATATGACCGAATAAAAGACGAAAGAATTTGATAAAATCAGCGATTAGCACGGAAATATCAATCTGTCAACCTGAAATTCAGGTCATCAGACCAATTTTTAGATATTTTGATGCGATTGCTGGATTGAACATGGCGAGCGGGTTGTGTGATTTAATCAAACAAATTTTTTAGCTTTTCGGCCTTTTTTTTTGCATTCATGACCCCTTTAACGCCGGGCACCTGATCCATGAGCTTTTCTCCGACCTGGGCTTCCACGGATTTCGGTTCTTCTTTTTTTTCAACCCCCGCCTCATTGCCGGAATCGCCTTTTTCTGCTTTGTCAGATCCGACCTCCTTTTTGATGTCGCGGAATTCTCTAATCGCCCCGCCCAGGCCTTTGCCAATTTCGGGGAGTCTTTTGGCTCCAAAAAGAAGAAGGATGATGACTGCAATAATGATCAATTCGGTAGGTCCAAGACCAAACATGGCTTACTCCTATCGTGTGCCCATCCACAAATGGCCAATTTGCTGCGTCAGGCTCAAATTTTGCACGCAGTGAAGATTTAGCGCTATCCTCAAAATACTCAATGTATTCCTGCGGTTAAAATTTTCGCCTTCCTTGAACTCGACCAAATTTCCTCATTCGTGGACGAACACTATCATTTTTTATTTTTTGAGACAAACATGCCAAAAAGGTGCTTGTATGTCAAATATTAACTCGTCGTGCTGGTTTAACAAACATCCAATCTTCCAGGTTGAGCGGTTCAATGTCCCCCATTACGTCCAGCCGGCTATGATGTTGTCAGCGCCCTCAATGATGTTATTTACAAATTCCTTTACCGTGGGAATGTGGTCCACATAGGTCACAGCGAAAGACATAAGGCTGCTCAAGCGGTCGTAGTCTTCATTCCACATTTCGGGGGCCAGCTCCCAGTCGCTGTGTTTGAGCATCACCCTTTCCAAGGCCGTCAGCCAATTCTCCAGGGGCATTTCGCCACGCTTCTGCATGACTTCTTCATAATCTTTGGGATTAGGCGGGGCCAACACCGTGCGTCGCAAGTGCGGATTGTCGGGAAAAGCGTTCACCATTCTCTCCTTGAAGCGATCAGATATGGGACACTCCCGGGTAGCCATGAAGGCTGTCCCCATCATCACCCCCTCAGCACCCAGCGCCAGAGCACCCAGGAAAGTTCGGGCATCGCCAATCCCGCCTGCGGCAATGATGGGCACCTTTATATGCTTCGCTGCCCAGGCAATAGTGGTCATCGTGGGAAGTTGCATGACGTTTTTGAACCCGATCCCTTCCAGCCCCACCAGCATCACCGCGTCCGCCCCTTGTTTCTGGGCGTGTAAGGCATGTTTGATAGTAGCCGTCTTGTGAATCCACTTCCGCCCCGCCTCCTTGATGCGTTTTCCGTATTCATCGGCTGTAAAGACCGCCGTTTCGATCACCTCTATCCCTTCCTCAATACATACCTCCAACATCTCATCGATGTGGGGACACATACCAACCGTGATGTTCACACTGAAAGCCTTGTCTGTGGCATCCTGACACCTTCGGATATCGTCACGCAGCTTTTGCGGGGTCAGTGAAACGGCAGCGGTGAGGCAGCCGTGGGCTCCTGTTTCACTGACAGATGCCGCAAATTTCCAGTTGCCTATCCGGCTCAAGGCGCCCTGTAAGATAGGGTACTCGCAGTCCAAAAGCTCAGTCACTCTGTTTTTCCACTTCATGGCCACATTCCTCCTCCATCATAAATTCTGTTGTAGGGATGGATAGGTTATTAGTTATTTCAAGGATACCTTCGCTATATCATCATGAGTGGATTTAACCTACTATCATAACTACTCCTGAAGCGCTTTTTGACCGGCCTGGAAGATTCGGGCCAATTCCACCGCTCTTTCCACGAGCAGCTTGGCCGATGAAACGCCGTAATCATCTTCCAGCACCATATGCCGAATCTCCTTTTCGAAACGCCCTTTGCCATCGCGGCTCGAACAGGCACCGGCCCCAAGCTGGTATAATCCCGATGTGGCGACAATCATCTGGTGCACATGAAAAAACATATTGATGCTCGACAGCGTCGATTCGATCCCGCCGCCTCTGAAAAATACAACGGCCATGGCCCCGCCGATCTTATTTTTCAACGGGAGCTGGTAAACATTTCCGTGCACGAATGCGCGCGTCCGATCAATCATATCTGCCATCAAACCGGATAGGCGTCCAAAATGGGCCGGAGAGCCCATAATAATGACATCTGATTCTAGAAGCTTGGGATAGATGGAATCCATATCATCTTCCTGAAGACAATACTTTTCTCGGGTTTGGCTCCGGACGCACCAGTTACAATGGTTACAGGGATTGATCTCCTTGTCGTCCAACGTGACGATGGTTGTTTGAATTTTTTGCGCCTGCTGCCCATGGGCAAGTCCCTCTTCTAACAAGGCCGTCATGTTGCCGTTTTTAATGCGACTTCCACTAATGCCTAACACTTTAATCATGTTTGTCTCCTTTTAATCACAACATTCATGCTTCAACGGTCCGGGCTATGAACCGATTACCTTCAACCGCAGAGACAGTTCATCCAACTGGACCTTTGTCGTTTCGGAAGGTGCATTGGTTAGCAGGCAAGCGGCCTTCTGAGTCTTTGGGAAGGCGATCACATCCCGGATAGAGGATTCTCCGCACAAAAGCATGACCAGCCGATCAAAGCCGATGGCAATCCCTCCATGCGGCGGCGCCCCGGATTGGAGTGCGGCCAGGAGAAATCCAAACTTCTCTTCATAGGTTTGCCCATGAAGGCTGTCCCCATCATCACCCCCTCAGCACCCAGCGCCAGAGCACCCAGGAAAGTTCGGGCATCGCCAATCCCGCCTGCGGCAATGATGGGCACCTTTATATGCTTCGCTGCCCAGGCAATAGTGGTCATCGTGGGAAGTTGCATGACGTTTTTGAACCCGATCCCTTCCAGCCCCACCAGCATCACCGCGTCCGCCCCTTGTTTCTGGGCGTGTAAGGCATGTTTGATAGTAGCCGTCTTGTGAATCCACTTCCGCCCCGCCTCCTTGATGCGTTTTCCGTATTCATCGGCTGTAAAGACCGCCGTTTCGATCACCTCTATCCCTTCCTCAATACATACCTCCAACATCTCATCGATGTGGGGACACATACCAACCGTGATGTTCACACTGAAAGCCTTGTCTGTGGCATCCTGACACCTTCGGATATCGTCACGCAGCTTTTGCGGGGTCAGTGAAACGGCAGCGGTGAGGCAGCCGTGGGCTCCTGTTTCACTGACAGATGCCGCAAATTTCCAGTTGCCTATCCGGCTCAAGGCGCCCTGTAAGATAGGGTACTCGCAGTCCAAAAGCTCAGTCACTCTGTTTTTCCACTTCATGGCCACATTCCTCCTCCATCATAAATTCTGTTGTAGGGATGGATAGGTTATTAGTTATTTCAAGGATACCTTCGCTATATCATCATGAGTGGATTTAACCTACTATCATAACTACTCCTGAAGCGCTTTTTGACCGGCCTGGAAGATTCGGGCCAATTCCACCGCTCTTTCCACGAGCAGCTTGGCCGATGAAACGCCGTAATCATCTTCCAGCACCATATGCCGAATCTCCTTTTCGAAACGCCCTTTGCCATCGCGGCTCGAACAGGCACCGGCCCCAAGCTGGTATAATCCCGATGTGGCGACAATCATCTGGTGCACATGAAAAAACATATTGATGCTCGACAGCGTCGATTCGATCCCGCCGCCTCTGAAAAATACAACGGCCATGGCCCCGCCGATCTTATTTTTCAACGGGAGCTGGTAAACATTTCCGTGCACGAATGCGCGCGTCCGATCAATCATATCTGCCATCAAACCGGATAGGCGTCCAAAATGGGCCGGAGAGCCCATAATAATGACATCTGATTCTAGAAGCTTGGGATAGATGGAATCCATATCATCTTCCTGAAGACAATACTTTTCTCGGGTTTGGCTCCGGACGCACCAGTTACAATGGTTACAGGGATTGATCTCCTTGTCGTCCAACGTGACGATGGTTGTTTGAATTTTTTGCGCCTGCTGCCCATGGGCAAGTCCCTCTTCTAACAAGGCCGTCATGTTGCCGTTTTTAATGCGACTTCCACTAATGCCTAACACTTTAATCATGTTTGTCTCCTTTTAATCACAACATTCATGCTTCAACGGTCCGGGCTATGAACCGATTACCTTCAACCGCAGAGACAGTTCATCCAACTGGACCTTTGTCGTTTCGGAAGGTGCATTGGTTAGCAGGCAAGCGGCCTTCTGAGTCTTTGGGAAGGCGATCACATCCCGGATAGAGGATTCTCCGCACAAAAGCATGACCAGCCGATCAAAGCCGATGGCAATCCCTCCATGCGGCGGCGCCCCGGATTGGAGTGCGGCCAGGAGAAATCCAAACTTCTCTTCATAGGTTTGCGGAGCCATGCCGAGCGTCTCAAAAATTTTTTCCTGGATATCTCTTTGATGAATCCGGATGCTTCCGCCCCCGATTTCAAAACCGTTCAGGACCAGATCATAGGCCCGCGATTCGACCGACAGCGGATCTTGGTCTAGCTTGGCATAATCCTTTTCAAGAGGGGATGTGAACGGATGGTGCAGGGCCTGCAGTCTCTGTTCGGTTTCACTGTATTCAAACATGGGAAACCGGGTGACCCAGACAAAGCGGAAGTCATCTTCACCGATCAGTTTCAATTTTTGTCCCAAATGGTTTCTGAGATGCCCCAGCGCCTCATTGACGATCTTCGATTGATCAGCCACAAAAAACACCAAATCTCCGGGCGCCATCCCAATACGCCGGGTCAAGGCTTCTTTTTCTTCGGCCGTAAAAAATTTGGCGATCGGGGATTGCCATTCACCCTCCCGCACCTTTATCCAAGCCATTCCCTTGGCGCGGTATATCGACACGAAATCGGTCAGGTCGTCGATCTCTTTGCGTGAAAAATCGATACATCCCTTGGCATTCAGCGCCTTTACGATGCCACCTTTCCTGACCGCATCGGCGAAAACTTTAAACCCCGATCCTGCTACGATGTCTGAAATTTCATTTAGCTCCAACCCAAACCGGATATCGGGCTTATCAAGCCCATAGCGCCCGATGGCATCAGCATAGGTCAATCTCGGAAAAGGGCATTTCAGTCCCAAGCCTAACACATCTTTAAAAACCGCCGCCATCATTCCTTCTGTAATCTCCATCACATCATCTTCACCCACGAACGACATTTCGATATCGATCTGGGTAAACTCCGGTTGACGGTCGGCCCTGAGATCCTCGTCTCTAAAGCAGCGCACAATCTGATAATAACGGTCAAACCCGGAAATCATAAAAAGCTGCTTAAACATCTGCGGGGATTGCGGCAGGGCATAAAACTGCCCCGGATTGACCCGGCTGGGGACAAGATAGTCCCTGGCTCCCTCCGGGGTACTGCGTGTCAAAACCGGTGTTTCGATCTCCAGAAATCCGCCTTGATCGAGATAGTTTCGAGTTGAGCTGGCGGCTTTATGGCGTAATATAATATTTTTCTGGATTTGGGTACGACGTAGGTCCAAGTGACGATATTTCAAACGAATGGTCTCGGATACCTCCAGATTGTCTTCGATCAGGAAGGGCGGTGTCTGCGCCTGATTCAAAATGCGCAGCTCAACTACTGTCACTTCGATTTCACCGGTTTTCAACTTGGAATTGATCATCCCTTCAGGTCTTGAGTCCACTTTGCCGCGCACACCCAATACATATTCATTACGTATTTCATGCGCCTTGGCATGGACTTCTTCGCTTATGGCCGGATTAAAGACAACCTGAGTAATCCCCTCGCGATCTCTCAAATCGACAAAAATAACCCCTCCGTGATCGCGACGGCGCTGAACCCAGCCCATCAGAACGACTTCCTGTTCCAATCTCTTTATGTCTAACTCACCGCAGGTGTGTGTCCTCCTCATATCTTTAAGATTGTCCGACACGGGTGAAGCTCCTTTTTTATCTCTTTATTATGGATTTAATTTGATCGATTATTTTTTCGAACGGAATCGACAACTGCTCTTTGGTGGCCATATTGCGCAAAATGGCCGAGCCGGCATCGAGTTCATCCTCTCCCACCATCAACACATATCTGGCATCTGCTTTGCCGGCTTTTTTCATCTGGCTTTTTAAAGAGCGATTACCAAAATCCATCTCCGTTTGGATCCCCTCTAATCCCAAGGCACATTGCCACTCGAATGCCTGGAGAATGCTTTTTTGACCTAGGGCGGCAATAAAAATATCCGGTTTTGGCACCAAATCATTGCGATTGAGCCCCACAATCTCCGCTAGCCGATCAAACCCGATCGCAAACCCGGTGGCCGGCAGATCCGGCCCTCCCAATCCCTTTACAAGACCGTCATAGCGCCCCCCGCCGGCAATGGCGTTCTGTGCCCCCAGGGCGCCGGTTTGTATCTCAAATGTCGCCCGGGTATAGTAATCGAGGCCGCGCACCAAGCGTTTGTCCACCACAAAAGAAACATCCAGTCCTTTAAGTGCGGTTTGCAGGACATCAAATTCTTCGGCACAAGGGGAGCATAAAAAGTCTATGATCGCCGGGGCCTCGGCCAGCGCCTGGCGGCACGATTCGACCTTACAATCGAGTACCCTTAATGGATTCCGCGCCGTTCTGCGGATGCAGTCACCACACAAGTGTTCCTTTATCCCCGACAAAAAGGCAGTCAGTGCCACGCTAAAATTCGGTCGGCATTCCGGACAGCCAAGGGAATTGATATGTGGCACGACCCCTCTTACCGCTAGACGTTCAAACAGGGTTACGAGCATATAAATCAACTGCGCATCGATCAGAGCCGAGGCGATGCCGAATACCTCGACATTGATCTGATAAAACTGCCGGTAGCGCCCCTTTTGAGGTCTTTCTCTGCGAAACATCGGACCGATGGTGTAAAGTTTTTGTACGGGTTCCTTTTGATACAGCTTGTGTTGTATGTAGGATCGAACAATGGAAGCGGTCGCCTCCGGCCGCAACGTAATCAGATCCCCTTTGCGATCCGGAAAGGTATACATTTCCTTTTCCACGATATCGGTATCCTCTCCGATACTGCGCGCAAAAAGTTCGGTACGTTCCATAATTGGAATCCGGATTTCCCGGAAGCCGAAATCCTCAAAAAGCGATCGGGCGATTTTTTCAATCGCCTGCCAGGCTTCGACATCGCCCGGAAGAATGTCTCTAAATCCTCTGATGATTTGAATCATTTACTCTTACAGCCCTTTCAAATAATTTGCACAACCTTCTGCGTCGTATCGCCCGTGCTTTGCATAAACTTTTTTGTTTATCCCAGTATAATTATTTTAGTCAATATATTATTCAGTGTCCATCCATAAATTGGACACTTGAGTGCCGCAATTAAGTCGCGGATGGGTAATATTTACTGTGTTCCTGCTTGACACTCACATGTGCTTTCTCTATTTACCATAGCATGACAACTACCGGGAAAAATAACGGCCTAACTGATGTGGAAGGAATCATTGTCGGGCATTATGACAACACCGAAGATGCGTGCGGTGTAACCGTGGCCATTTGCGCAGAGGGCGCTGTGGCCGGAGTTGATGTGCGGGGCTCAGCCCCCGGCACACGCGAAACCGATTTGCTGGCACCCCTCAATTTAGTCCAAAAAGCACAAGCCGTCGTGCTCTCGGGTGGATCGGTATACGGACTGGCCGCTTCCGACGGCGTTGTGCGCTGGTTATCCCGCAAAGGCTTCGGATTCCCGCTCGAAAAGGATCACGTCGCACCCATCGTCCCTGCAGCTGTCCTTTATGATCTGAACCGCGGTAAGAATTTTATCCCTTCGATTCAGGCCGACTGGGGCCGCATTGCCTGCGAAGACGCAAATGACGGGCCCGTCCGAACGGGTACTGTCGGCGCCGGAACCGGCGCCTTCTCCGGCAGCATCAAGGGCGGGCTCGGAACCGCCAGCCTGATTCTCGATTTCGGCATCAGCGTCGCTGCTTTGGTGGCTGTCAATTCGGCCGGATCGGCCATCGATCCTGTATCAGGCCGTCCATGGGAAATCAGGCTGCAGATCAATGCTGAATTTGGCGAACAGGGCCGGCGCGCCGTCAAGTTGCCGCCCCCTCCGCAAGCCGAACCGGTAAAGAACACCACCATCGGAATCGTCGCCACCGATGCGATTTTAACCAAATCACAAGCTCAAAAAATTGCCCAGATGGCCCATGACGGGTTGGCGCGTGCCATCCGTCCTGCGCATACCATGCTCGACGGCGACACTATTTTTTGTCTTGCTTCGGGAAAAAAGGATTTGCCGGACCAGCCCGGGTTTTTTGCAGCACCCAAAGCCCAGGCCATTTGTGACCTTGGGCATGCCGCCGCGGATTGTATGACCCGCGCGATTGTGGGCGGTATTCTTTCAGCCCGCAGTCTGGCCGGTATGACGGCGTTTTGTGATCTCGAGGATCATCCATGATTCCCGGCGACATCATCACCAAGGTTCTGGAAACCATCGATTACGATGAGCTGGTCGATCTTACGGCAAAGTTGGTCCGGATCAATTCGGTATGGGATCCTGCGGCCGGAACCGGTGAAAAAGACGCTGCTTTGATAGTGGCACGCTGGGCCCAACGGGAAGGATTTTCGGTAATAACGGATGAAGTCGCTCCCGGAAGACCCAATATCATTATCAGCTGGGTATTTGAACCGGGAGCTCGCACCCTTTTGTTTGAAGGGCACACGGATGTCGTGACTCCCGGAGATCTTATTTCCTGGAATTATGACCCCTTCGGCGCTGAAATTGCCGGCCGGCGAATGTATGGACGCGGGACTTGTGACACGAAAGGAAATCTGGCGGCCATGCTCATGGCGATGGCGGCCCTAAAACGATCGGGTATCAATTTGACCGGAGCGATGATCGGTGGCGTTTTGTGTGATGAAGAAGATCAGATGCTCGGCGTAAGGGATTTTATCAAAAAGGGTCATGCCGATAACATCAGCGGCGCTATCATTTGCGAACCGGAAGATGGATTAATCTGTGCTTCCCAAAAAGGCGCCCTGCGCGCCCAATTTACCCTGAAGGGACGCATGAGCCACGGGGCCATGCCGCTCTCCGGGTTGAACACGGCACCTGCCGTTGCACTCCTGATTACACGCTTGGAGGAATTCGAATTCGACGCATTTCAAAAATTCGGCAAAGATGAATATTTAGGCTGGCCCAGTTTTACGCCCACCGTGATCCAGGCACCGGCGACCGGCCCTCCCCAATTAAATGTGATGCCCGGACAAGCCCGGGTTCTGGTCGACATTCGTACGATTCCGGGTCAGTCGCACCCGATCCTGATCGAACAACTCACCTCGCTTGGCACTGAAATCGAGCAAAAGATACGTCAAAAATACCGCGCCTACGACCATCGGCTCGGTTTAAAGCGTAATCACGATCTCAGCGTCGAACTGGAAATCCTAACCGATCGCCCCTGCACCCTGACCGATCAAAGTGACCCGGTCGTTCGGGCGGCGGACTGGGCCACACGGATGGTTACCGGTAAAATGCCGCAATACGGCGGCGTGCCGGGAGCCACAGATGGAACTTTTCTTTGGGCGCGCAAGAATATTCCCATCGTCACCATCGGTGCCGGCGACCGTTACGTTCCCCATCAGGCTGACGAGTGGGTTGATTTGGAACAGCTTTTTGAAACCGCTAAGATTTATGCGTTGGCGGCATTGTATTATTTGTATCCTGAAGAAAGGGAAGGAACTCAATGAAAATTGCCGTAGTCGGAGCCGGGGCGATGGGGAGTCTCTTCGGAGGCCTGCTGGCCGAAGCCGGGAACGAAGTCTGGCTTTTCGATGTCTGGAAAGCGCATGTTGATACGGTTAAGGCCGATGGTCTGACGCTTGAAGGTGAGGATCGTTCCCGCAACATAAACATGCACGCCACAACGAATCCGCAGGAAATCGGCCATGTTGAACTGGTGATAATATTTGTGAAGTCGACCCAGACGCAAAAAGCCGCCCAAACCGCCGGCCTTTTGGCCGGCTCACAGGGTTTTGTCATGACCCTTCAAAATGGTATGGGAAATGCGGATACGATTGCCACGATCATTGACCCCAACCGGATTCTTGCCGGAACAACGTCCCATGGTGCAACACTGCTCGGTCCGGGACGGATCCGACATGCCGGATCCGGGCCCACGGTTATGGGCCTGTGGTCACACAGCGACGCCGGCTTCAAACGCGCGCAGGAATTCGCTTCTGTTCTTTCAAATGCGGGGCTTGAAACACAAGTGACGGAGGAAGTCCGCCACATTATCTGGGACAAGCTCCTTGTCAATATCGGCATCAATGCGCTTACGGCGCTAACCGGAACCAAGAATGGTGAAATTCTCGATCTTGAATCCACGCAGGAATTAAGCCGCGCTGCCGTCGCAGAGGCCGTCTCCGTGGCCGAAGCCCAGGGGATTGAAGTGCGCCAGAACCCGGTCGGCCATGTTTTTAATATTGCCACGGCAACGGCCGTCAACCGCTCCTCCATGGGACAGGATATTGATAACCGCCGGCAGACCGAAATTGGCGCCATCAACGGTTTTATTGTCCGCGAAGCCCGCCGTCTGGGTCTCGAGGCGCCGGTCAACCAGACGTTGACGGCGTTAATCGAAACACTTCAAGCCCATTATTGACGGCAAAGCAACATGTTCATCTGCGGCGTTGCGCCTCACCTTGATTTAACCCTGCCTGCATGCATAAGGCTCTTGACACTGTATAATCAATCCATATATAATAGCCATATATTAATTATGTATTAAGAGGATGGCTATGAAAAAGACAACCGTTTTAATCGATGAAGATCTGTTAAGGCAGGCAATGCAAGCCGTTAATGCGCGTTCAAAAAAAGAAGCGATTACGGCCGGCTTGAAATCACTCATTAAAACAAAAAATAGGGAAGCTTTGCGTCGGGAACTCGGAACTTTCGATTTGGATCTCGATCTCAAAAAACTCATGGAATTGCGTAATGCCGGTTAATCGATTTCTGGTTGATACCTCTGTCTGGGTTTTTGCGTTACAAAAGGATTATATTTCGAAAATTAAGGAGCGCATTGATCTGTTATTATTGAAGGATTTAATCATTACGACTGGGATTATCAAGCTGGAATTACTCGGTGGAACCAAAGCGGAAAGTGATTACCGGCGTCTCAAAACCCGGTTGCACGCCTTGGACTCCGTTGAAACGGATGAATCTGTTTGGGAATCGGCATATACAATGGCATTTAAGCTCCGCCGAAACGGCATCACGGTACCCTACACCGATATCTTGATCGCAACTTGTGCGCTTAAAGCCGGCGCCACCCTTTTACATGCGGATTCACACTTCGACTTAATTTGTAGAAAATCGGAATTGAGAGCCGAAAGCCTCGTTCCAATCCTTCAAAAAACAAAGGAGATTTAAAATGGGCAATCCGAAAGTGACAATTTCAGATATTCTAAAAGCCAAAGCAGAGGGACGCAAACTTGTGATGATGACCGCTTATGACTACCCTTTCGGTCTTCTGGCGGATGAAGCCGGCGTCGATATTGTACTCATCGGGGATTCACTGGGGATGGTGGTTATGGGGCTTGACGGGACTGTGGAAGTCACCATGGAACACATGATCCACCATATCAGGGCGGTGGTTCGAGGCTGCCGGGGACCGTTCGTTATCGGTGATATGCCCTTTATGAGTTACAACACCTCCATCCCTGAAGCGATCCACAATGCCGGACGTCTGATGAAGGAGGGAGGCTGCGATGCCGTCAAACTGGAGGGGGGAATTGATTTTGCTTCCACGATCGAAGCCATCGTCAAGGCCGGTATTCCGGTTCAAGGCCACATCGGTCTGACACCCCAAACCGCCAGTGCGCTGGGGGGATTTAAAATGCAGGGCCGCGATGCGGCTGCCGCCAAGCAGATTATCGATGACGCCAAAGCGCTGGAAAAGGCCGGGGTTTTCTCAATGATTCTGGAAGCCGTTCCCGCACCCCTGGGCAAATTAGTGGCCGAAGCCGTGCAGGTGCCCGTGATCGGCATCGGCGCGGGACCTGATGTAGATGGTCAGGTGCTAGTAACCCATGACATGGTGGGATTGTTCGATAAATTCATACCCAAGTTTGTAAAGCAGTATACCAAAATCAGACCGATTATCTTAGAAGCGCTTCAGGCATATAAGCAAGATGTAACCGATGTAAACTTTCCGGCCGAAGAACATTCATTCAAAATGCCCGATGAGGCCCTGGCGCAGTTGAAACAAATGCTAAGCTAAGTACCTTGAATCGTGGAATATCGTCCTTGCCTTCCAACGCAATGGACCATACAAGAGGCTCTGGCCAACCATGTTTTTCAGCCACTTGAGGAACTGTGAAGCCTTGCTTCAATTCGGTATTTACAAAATTTGCCCACGTGAGCATTTTTTGTAAATGGTGTGAAATGACTTGCTGGGATATGCCAAGACTTTGGGTAATTCGCTCTTGAGGGATGCGGTTCCACCTCGATGGGGTCAAAATGAAAACCGTCGCGCAGGTTTTCAACAAACAGTGCCACCCGCCGATGATCGACGTTGAGCCGCGGGTAGATGCTATTGTCTAAGACAAGGTCACCTAAGGCGATGTCGATTAACTGAGAGTTCATCGTAAAAGTCCCTTCTCTATGAAAACACCGCTTTTTTTACTGATTTACAAATCGACCGCGGATCCCGCTTTATCGGAGCTGCGGGGAGGTTCAATCCATTTTAAACTGCCCTTTTTCCCCTTTGGTTGGATTATTCTGCCCATAACAAATCATTATTTTCCCGCATCGACCAGCAGCCTGTTATTCATTCCGAACTCATTAACCGCCAATTTGTCCCAAGATTTTGAATTTTAAATCGATTTGTGATAATGGCAAGAAAACACCGGTCCAGAAAAGCACAAAATTTTGTTCTTATCAATTAGGTATCACAACTTTTCCAGTTGCTGAGGTAATTCATTTTATCACAATTTGACATCACACTGAAAAAATTGATAGCTATCCAGTGCAAAACCTAAACAGTTTTCGGTTCAAGAAGGAGATTTTATGAAGTTCCAAAGATTCGAAATAAATAAACTCTTCGGAAAGTTTAACCATGTAATCCCTTTTCCAATTTCTAAGCAAGCCGATGCAGGTCCCTCGCTGGTCATCCTTCATGGACGGAATGGAATCGGAAAAACAACAATTCTCGCGATGCTTGAGGGAATTATGCGTTTAGATTTCAATATGTTCCGAATTATACCTTTCTCAAAATGCATCCTTGAATTTGATACAGGTGATGCCCTGATCATCAATTCTTTGGGAAAGAATAAATTGACGGGCATAGATGTTACGTTTCAAGACTTAAAAGTTCGGTTGTCTCCTCAGCATCCCGGATCTTTACACAAAAAGGACCGGGATGCTGTAGATAAGTTTCGTGAGAATTTTTTCTTGATGACTGACCAGATTGCCTATGAGCTCCTTGATACTGCAAGACTTCAGCAGCGCTATCCGGAAAAATGGGGGAAGGACGAGCCAGATGAGGTTGTAGAATATTACACAAGTGATGGCCATATTTATATGCATGAACGTCAAAATCCAAAGGCGAAGTCCCGGCCCCAACCACTCAGTCTAGCCTCTAGAGTTGCCAAATTCGTGCGTGATGCACAGGTGAATTATAGGGCATTTTTTTCCACTACCGAACCTGATGTCTTTCCGCGAATGATCGACCGGTTAACATCTAAGGTAGTAAAAAGACACAAAATGTCGGATTTTCAAACCCGTATGAGTGATATACGGGATCAAGATATGGTCACCGAACGGCTTGGGCTCGAAGCAGATCGTTGGGACTACGATCAACTTATGAAACAAATCAAGGTCATTGGCCATTGGCGTGGAAATGCTCGTCAGCAAGCTTTTGCAGTCTTGGAGGCCTATGTGGAGGTGCTCGAGTCGAGAGCAGCCGAGCGAGCTTTGATCTCTGATCGACTCCTGACTTTTGAGCGGCTCGTATCAGAGTTCTTTATTGACAAGAAGATTAATGTTAGCCCGCGTAAAGGAATTAATATCAATACTGAAACTGGAGTGTTGCTTCGAGAAAACCAACTCAGTTCTGGTGAATTTCATTTCCTCTTTCTCATGGTTGCAGCATTAGTCGCCCAGCGACGAGGAACGGTTATTGCCATAGATGAGCCAGAAATGTCTATGCATATTGCGTGGCAAAGAAAGCTTGTTCCGGCGCTTATAGAGTGTGCGGCAGGTGCAGAGCCGCTCTTTATATTTGCCACGCACTCTCCAGATCTTGCCACCTCTTACCCAGACGCACTTATTGAGCTCAAAGGCGACTCTACTAAACGATGATCAGACGAACTCCAGATGCAATTGTCATAGCCCATAGAATGGACCCTGCCCGTCGCGAATTATACGTCGAGGGACACAGAGACCGCTTATTTTTTTGTTGGCTAATGGGTCTTGCGCAAGATGTTAATACAAAGGTGATTGAAATTTCTGCAGTGGATCTCCCCAATGTTGAGGCAGGTGGATAGCGCGGTCGCCTAATGACCTTTGCCCGTTGGTTGGGAAGACGTGAAATCAAAGTGCGGTTCTTCGCTGATGCTGATTTTGACGGGCTCTTGGGAATAGAGTTTCCAGAAAAAGTCTGGATTACTGATTCAAGAGACATGGAATGGTATGTATTACATGAGCCTTGCCTTGATAAGGTCCTGAAGCTTGGTGTTGCAACCGAAATTCTTACGGCGAACGATCTGTTGGAAACTGTACGAGCACACGGTCGGCGTTTAGGATTTCTCAGGCTTCTTTCGGAAATAGAATCTCTCAAACTTCCTTTCCAAAAGACCGATCTACACAAAAAGTTACATTTTGTAGGCAGCAGGCTTAATTTGAATTTCAATGGCTATGTGCAGGCTCTGCTGGAGAAGGCAGGGATAAGCTTGAAAAGAAAAGATTTTCTGATTGAAAAAGTGGCGTCACTTGAGAATAAATACGTGCAGTTACCTGATTCTGAGATTATACATGGTAAAGATGCATTCTGCATTACTGGAAAAGTCTTATCTCGATATGGCCTTGAAAAAGGAGATGTGTCTAATATACTTTGGACGAGTTTCGAGAAGGCCTTTGTGGTGCCAGGATCAACTCTTCAGACAGTCCTGCAATATTTGGAGGGTGCTCTCTTTTAATTGGATAAACTCTGAATGGCAATAGAGCGTAGCAACATTGTCATCTGTTTTGAGAAATTATTGAAAATTAAAGTTACTGATTCTATTGTATACAGACGTTTAAGAGTTCAAATTGATACGATACCTCCAACGTACTTGCCAAAATCAAAGGCCA
This sequence comes from uncultured Desulfobacteraceae bacterium, assembly GCA_964530095.1. Taxonomy (GTDB): domain Bacteria; phylum Desulfobacterota; class Desulfobacteria; order Desulfobacterales; family CAZHA01; genus CAZHAH01. Next base: position 17,621 of record CAZHAH010000020.1, read on the forward strand.
TCAAAACATGTGACATCATCAAACACGGTTCTTAGAGTTACGGTTTTACTGCTATATAACCAAACTCATCACATGACCATAAAGATAAAGATTACAGCACAAGTCAGAAGCCCAATCGGCAATACACCGGGGTTCTGATTACGATACGTCTTTGGACCCGCGGGTTGGAAATTGAAATTTCTAAAACCACCAAGAGGTTAGCCTATATTGGTAACCTCTTGATATTATACCTCTTCGATATCGGCCTCCCAGGAGCACTCCACACATCCCTTTACGGTTTGATAGGCCGGGCACAGATCAGCGTACATGCTTAACGCCCGTTCAGCCTTCTCTTTCAAATCGGCCGGAGCCTTGAAACGATATTTCAGGCGAATTTTGGAAATCTTCAAGACACCCTCCATATCTTCGATATCGCCTTCCACATGTGCCACCAGGTTTTCGGCTGAGGTGATTCCCCGCGCATCCAGCGCGGCCCCTAAGGTTCCGGTGAGTCACCCGGCCACCCCGGCAATAATGTGGTCAAGGGTTGCCGGATACTCCGGTCCCTCAATTTTACGTCCATACTTATTCTGGTAAAAATCCTTGATCCCTCCATGAATGCCGAAATCGACCGGCTCCGTAAAATTTTCGATATGGGCCGTTCGATGCGGTCCTTGATGCTTCTCAATGCGGACATGACTGGTGTGTGCAACGGACATGGCTGCTCCTCCTTATAGGTTTAGGTTTATCGGTTAAATGCGGTGAAGTTGAAGCGAGTTTTCTTTTAGCTTCTTATTGGCTTGGTTTAATTGTTCTTCCCCTGAGATAACGGCTACGGCCTGCCGATCCTGCTTTTGATCGAAATATATTTCTGCGGCGGCCTGGATTTGACTGCGGCCAAGCTTGAGAAGGTTTTGTTTAAATTGCAGCCGCTTTTTGTCCGACAACGCGATGATTTGTCGGAAAAACGCTTTTTTTGCCGCCGGCCCGGGCGGATCCGGCTTATCAATTTCGGCGCAGACTTGCAAAATGGCTTCTTTAATATCTTCATCCCCAAACTCACCTGACCTAATAAAGTCCGCGGCGGCCGCATAGGCCTTTAGAGTGGCGACAATATGGGGGTCGCGATAAGATCCAAATGAAAACAAGCCATTTTCGGGATTGTAAATGGCGAATCCGCCGTAGGCGCCGCCTTTTTCACGGATCTCACGGTGCAAGTATAAGGATCTGAGCATTTTGCCGATCACGGACAATGCCGGAGCATCTGTATGCTCCATACGCACCGTTTTAAAAACCTGAGCCACAAATGAAACCGCCGACGTGGTGCTCCATCCTTCGCGGGGCGTCTCCGGTTTATATTCCAGGCCCGGAAACACAAACCGCCCCTCCTCAAGCCCTTTTTGGCCCAAAGCCGATAATCCGCGATTTTCGATTAGGAGCTTTGACCCGTTTAGCAAGGCCTCTTCTTCGCCGATCATCGCCAAACAGATATTTTTTTTTGCAAATATCGCCCTGCCGATGGTCGTAAGTTCATCCGCAATCGTTTTCAGGCTGTCAGCGGACAAATCTTCAGTGATCCCTTTGATGAACTGGTACTGGTGGATCCCCGCCCACGTTTCACTGAGAAAACTGGTCGATGAAAAATTTCTTGAGGCCAGCGATATTGCCAATCGGTGACCATTATGGATCACGGCTGATTCCATCTGCGACCGATATTGCAATAGAAGATTTTTTAAGCGCTCTGTATCTGAAAAATCGAACTCATCCAGAAGCTCTTGGATTATGCCCGTCATCCGGGCCTGATTTCGATAAAGACATTTTGCGTTGATGGAAATAAAGGAAATTCCCGAGCCTTCATCATCAAACCGGGTCCGTGCATGCGCTGACATGCCGATCCCACCAGAACAGGCGCCGATGCGCCGCGCCATCTCGACATAGCTACATTTTGTGGTCCCCATTTTGGAAACGGCATAACTAAAAAAGGGGATCATCGCAATCGACGCCCGGGGGACCGATTCGATTGCAGCCGCTCCGGACAGGTAAAAAATCCCCGAGGTCGGTTGTTTAAAAATGACGGCCGGAACCTTTTGGGCCGCAGTACTGGCGGTAACGATCTGAACATCGGGCGGAATATCTTGCAGTTCCAAAGTAGGCAGACATGACGGATCCTCCTTTGATTCCTGAAGTTTCAGTAACGCCCGGGTCACCTGTTGAACCTTTCCCAATTGTGAGCGCGACATCCCCTCTTTGACCCGTTTTAGCTCTTTTAAAACGCGTTTCTGGTTCCTTTTCTCGAGCGATTGATCAGGTTCGAGCGTGAACAAAACGCGGTGGGAATTTTCGAGAAAATACCGCTTGATTCGGTTTTCAAAAAATCGTCCCCGGGCAAGCTCCCCATGCAGCCGTTTAAGGTCGGCATCAAACTGGAGCACCTTAAGAGGATCACCTTCATGTATCCAGCTTCCGGCGAAAGACAAAAGGAGTTTTATGCCATAGGGAAAAGGCGCATTGGTAATTTCCTTGCGATGAAATTCTATCTGGTGAATGGCGGAATCGATAAGCTCTTTTTCGACACCTTTGTCTGAGAGATCTCTCAAAACCGCCATAATGATTGTTTCGATCTTGATAACGGCATTTACGTTTACATTTTTCAGGCCGCAAGCAAACAGAGTGTCCTTGTGATCCGACACAAAACCGCTGCCATCACTCAAGGCCGAACCCAATCCCGAATCAATAAGCGCTTTACGAAGGGGTGAAGCGGCATTTCCGAGTAAGATCTCCTCCAGCAAAACCAAGCTTAAAACCTCAAAAGAATCTCGGATGTCGCTTGTCAACCAAGCGATACAGGCCTGATATTTTTGGGCCGGATCTTCCTTTACGGACAGAGGATAGGGATAGGTAACGCTTTGCGGTTCACTCCACCGGGGCTGCGACGGCACGCTTGTTTCCGGTTCGGTCCGGGTAAAGTCTTTCAGTATTGCATCTTCAATAAATACCAGATGCTCCTTTAGCGGCAGATTCCCGTACGTGTAAAAGAACGCATTGCTGGGATGATAATGCCGCCGGTGAAAGGCTTTTAGCTGGGCGAAAGTTAATTTGGGGATTTCAGCCGGCTCACCGCCTGAGTTGTGGCTGTAAGTTGTCTGCGGGTAGAGGGCGTTCAAAAGAGATCGCACCATCACTTCATCAGGCGATGACATGGCGCCCTTCATTTCGCTGTACACGACGCCATCGTACGTCAGTTCGAATGCGTCCGAGTCCAAATCTCCTTTGATACTTAGCCGGTGGCCTTCCTGCTTGAAACTGAGTTCCTCCAAATTCGGATAAAATACCGCATCAAGATAGACCGACATGAGATTGTAAAAATCTTTGTGGTTTTGGGTAGAAAACGGGTACATAGTCCAATCCGAAGCGGTAAATGCATTCATGAAGGTGCTTAAACTTCGTTTCAACATCGAAAAGAAAGGATCCCGCACCGGATACTGGTTGGATCCGCATAACACCGTGTGTTCCAGAATATGAGCCACTCCGGTCGAGTCGGTCGGAACCGTTTTAAAGGCCACACCGAAGGTGTTCTCCTTATCGCTATTGCTGATATGGATATGACGCGCACCGGTGGCTTGATGTTCCAGTTCATAAAAGAAGGCCTTAATCTGAGTCAGCTCGACAGCCCGTTTTAGCTGATAGCCCCCCATAAATTTCCCTTTGACAACGTCTGGGTTAATTTTATCTTTCGCGGTTTGCATGACACTCTTATTTTGATTGATTATCCATACCTGTGCGTTGGGGTTTATGTGGCGATTTCATATACGCCACGGCTTTTACGATTAATCTTGCCTAGCTTGTTCAACCGGAAAATGATATTTCGCAGCTTCTTTTCTTCAAACCCGGTTTTGGACTGAATCGCGGCAAAGCCTACTCCATTTCGATTCCGTTTTACTACTCTCAGAACTTTATCGGTTGCGGTTAGAGGGTATTTTTTTTGAATAGGCCCGCTCTTCCCGACCCCCTTTCGTTTACGACCGGATCCCGGGGTCGACCTGATCAGCTTTTCCAGACGATCGATTCGCGCCAGTATCCTATCGACATCACGTTTGTTTGGGATTTCATAGTTCTGCATAAAAAATTTAACCATTGCGTCAAAACTGGTCGCTTTCCCTTTTTTCCTGACCATGCTATCCTCCTTTTGGGTGAATGGATTGTATGCGTTCACAGGTTCAGGGTTCAACGTTCAGGGTTAGGGACAATGACGAAGCCAGGCGCTTCTCACATAAATACGCCTCCAAAATGGAGTCCGGGGAAAAGAATCCAACCTTGAACCCCTGAGCCTTTGAACCCGATAACGGCTACGAAGTATGTTATAAAAATTACTTAATATTCTAGTAAAAGTCAAGCCGGGGAATTTCACTTTCTGGATAGACACAAGCTAGAAAAGAATAACCCGTTGAAAAAGAAAACACTTCGTGTTAGCCAGGCCCGACAGTTTTCATAATGAATGATCATCACTCAAATCCGGCTTATAAAAAGCCAATCCACAAAAATCTAAGGTACAATATCCGTCAGTACGGGCTAAAGATCAAACAGCTACAGGGCGATCCTCATTACGTGGCCTTGGGCATGGCCATCGGTGTATTTGTGGGCGTTACGCCTACGATTCCCTTTCACACGGTCTTTGCCGTTGCCCTGGCTTTTGCATTCCGGTGCAGCAAACCGGCGGCAGCTATCGGGGTTTGGTTCGCGAACCCCGTTACGATACCCTTTTTTTATTGGACCAGTTACAAGGTGGGGCTCCTTTTTTGGGGGAATTCATCAGATCTCGATATTCAAAAATATGAGTCCGTCTTTGAAATATTCAAGCTCGGGCTGGATGTTTTTCTGGCGATGATTTTGGGTGGGATTCTTATCGGTATTCCTCCGGCGATTGTATTGTATTTTATTACACGCAAAATTTTTGATAAACTTCGGTCCCGTACCCAAAAATGACCATCCCGATAATGGAATTTTCCCCATGACCTCACCCAGAGCACTACTCGCCGCCTGGAACATAAAGGCCAAAAAGCGCCTGGGTCAGCACTTTTTAACCGACCCTTCCACGGCCAAAATGATCGTCTATCGTTCTCGGCTGCATGCCGAAGACATTGTTCTCGAGATAGGCGCCGGTATGGGCGCACTTACGATTCCGCTTGCCAAAAATGTAAGAAGAGTACATGCCGTCGAAATCGACCCCCACCTGGCAGCGCTTTTAAAAACCGAGCTTCTTAACAATCAAATCGGCAACGTCGCCATCATTCAAAAGAACATACTCGATTTCGATATCTCCAAATTGGCCCGTGAGGCAGGTAGCCCGTTGCTGGTGATGGGGAATTTGCCCTTCAACATATCTTCGCAGGTCATCGTAGAGCTGATTGATACGCGCGCGTCCATAAGCCGGGCTGTGCTTATGCTCCAAAAAGAACTCGCACAACGCATCACTGCTCTACCGGGAAAAAAGGATTATGGCAGACTGACGGTAATGCTCAATTATTGCGCCTCCCTTCAATCGATTGCGCAAGTAAAAGCACCTCTTTTTTTCCCGATAGTCAAAGTCGATTCCGAAGTCATTGAAATCAACTTTAAGCCGACCTCCCCGGAAAGACCGGATGATGAGACTTTTTTTTTCAAAGTGGTGAAAGCCGCCTTCTCACAACGCCGCAAAACCCTGAAAAATGCCCTTGTGGGAAGCGAACTTCATCTTGAACCAAAAATCGCCAAACAGGTCTTGGAAAAGGCCGCGATTGATCCCAGGCGTCGTGCGGAAACACTTATGGTGTCTGAATTTGTGCGCCTTAGCAACACCTTGCGTGAGATCTGTCCGCACCTTTAATCCGGAATTAGAACCGTTGAACCTGTGGTTTTGCGTGCTTCGAGATCACTGTGGGCCCGGGCGGCTTCACAAAGTGCATAGGACTGTCGGATTTCAATTTCAACCACCCCTTTGGCTACCACATCAAACAGGTCCCGGGCATGATCCAATAAATCATCCCTTTTAGCAGTATAGGCCATCAAGCTTGGCCGCGTGAGGAATAACGAGCCTTTGGCAGCCAGTAGCCCCAGGTCAAGCGGTGGGACCGGGCCGGAAGCCTGACCGAAACTGACCATCATTCCCATAGGGCGCAGACAATCAAGTGACTTCATAAAGGTTGCCTGACCGACCGAATCATAAACCACGTCGACACCCTTCCCGTTGGTAATTTCCTTAACGCATGCAACGATGTCTTCTTGCTGGTAGAGAATCGGATGATCGCAGCCGTTTGCCCGCGCCTGCTCGGCCTTTTGCGGTGATCCTACAGTCCCGAAGACGGTGGCTCCCAGATGTTTGGCCCATTGGCAGACAATCGATCCCACGCCCCCGGCAGCGGCATGAATCAATATCGAATCCCCGGCTTTGACAACATAACATCCCCGCAAAAGATAGCGTGCCGTCATGCCCTGCAGCATCATGGCAGCCCCTTGACGAGTCGATAGGTTCGCCGGCAGTTTGACCAGACGATGGGCCGGCATACATCGTGCTTCGGCATAAGCACCCGGTGGGAGTCCGGCGTAAGCAACCCGATCGCCCACGGATAGATCCGCCACACCTTCACCGACTTCCGCAACAATTCCTGCGCCTTCCAACCCCGGTGTCGCAGGAAGCGCGGGAAGCGGATAAAGCCCGGTGCGATGATAAACATCAATAAAATTAAGTCCAACGGCTTCATGACGTATTAAGGCTTCGCCGGGCCCAGGGGTACCTGGATCAAAGTCCTCCCATCGTAATACGTCCGGTCCGCCGGTTTCATGCATTCGAATCGCTTTGGTCATGGTGCCCTCCTTTTTTTTGTGAAGCTCCGCCGAAAAGGCTAAAGCAACTCCTCCACCCATTCCAGTCCTAGTTCGATTAACTTTCCTCGATGGGGTTTGCCCGTCTGCGGATCACACCCGATAATTTCATAAAACAATTCCAGCGCTTTATTAAACTCTGCTTCGGAAAATATTTGTTCACCGCTTCTGGGGCCGTCGGGTTTGGGATCAAATAATCGTCTCGGCAATCGGTCATCCTTGATCGTGAATCCTTCCCGGCTGTTGAACGCTCTGGCCATTACGGTCCCGCGCTCCCCGGCCTTAAATAATTCAAGCAGACTTGCGTTCCAACCCGTGACGGCATTAAGACATTGGACCATTTTCGCAAGCGGCATCGTACCCCGGGGTGCAAAGCCGAATACGCAAAGCCCCAAGGCATCCATTACGCGCCAAAGATTCTCCAGCAGGACAAAATTTCGAACTTTGGCGGTGTTTATTTCGGTCGGATGCGCAGCCTTATAGATCCCCATCGCCCGCACGGATTCAGACCCAAAGGAATTGTCATCGACGAACATCGTATCATGCGCCGCCATCATATGATCGGCACCATACGGCGACACGGCATAACCGAGCCCGACCCCGACTTTAACCCGGGGATCGTGCATAGGGATTTCCTGACCTTTGACACTAAGATTGCAGGCATCGTCCGTGAGACCCCACTTTTGGGCCAGGCGGGCGGTGCCCTCGGCCAGCAAATCACCAAATCCTTGGCGCCGGGCTATCATTTCAAGGAGATTAAGCATCAGGTCGGAATCTCCGAATCTCAACTCGAGTCCGCCGGTATCCGCCTTGGTAATGATACCCTTCTCAAAACACTCACAGGCAAACGCGATCGTCATTCCGGCCGAAATAGTGTCCATGCCGTAGCGATTGCAAATTTCATTTCCCTTGGCGATCGCCTTTAATTCGGTGATATTTAAATTGGTTCCCAGGGCGGCGATGGTTTCGTACTCCGGCCCTCCATAGCGCGAATCGATCCCGTATCGGGGATCATCCAAGGCCACAACCCTTTTGCACTGGATCGGACAGGCGTAACACCCTTTTCGTTTTTTAAGGAGCGTCTTATTGTAGACGTCTCCGCTAACCGCCGCCGCTTGGTCATGTTTGGAACGCCTGAAATTATCGACCGGCAAACCACCGCCGGCCGAGAGAATCTCCGGAAAGGCGGTTGTTCCATAAACGAAAAGTGCTTCTCCCAGGGGGTTATCACGAAATTTTTGGGCATACGCTTTTGCGGTCCGGGTAATAAATTCAGAATCAAAAAAATCGATTTTCCCTGTACCCAGAGCGGCCACCGCGCGAACATTTTTTGACCCCATCAATGCCCCAAAACCGCCTCGGCCATTAAAGTGACCCAGGTTATTACCGATATTGGCAAAGCGCACCTTATTCATTCCGGCCAGACCGGTCTGGGCCACGCGTATTTTTTGATTCCCCATTTTATTCCGGATGGTATCTTCGACTTCGCGGGCACCCAATTGGGCGATATCCGCGGCATCTCTGATCTCGGCCTTCCCGTCCGTCACCCATAAATAAACCGGCGTGTCCGATTTCCCACGTAATACGATTGCGTCAAAACCGGCCTTCTTGAGTTCAGGACCAAAAAAACCGGCCGCCTCGGATTCTCCGGCCGTCCCGGTTAAAGGCGAGAGCCCCACCGCCGCAAAGCGACAGCATGCGGCCAACGGCGTACCGGTCATAACCCCGGTGGCTAAAACCAGGATATTGTCTGCTGAAAACGGATCTGTCCCGGCCGGGACCTCATTTAACAAATAGTGGTAGCCGATTCCTCTTCCTCCCAAATAGGTTCGATAAAAATTGTCATCTTGCATGTCCACATGCGTTTGGCGATTATTTAAATCGACGTGCAGTATCTTCCCAGTGTATCCATAACTCACAGCCTTTCCTCCTTTTCCTTTGGTGGGTACAATTGAGATAAATGCTTTACTTGCAGTATACTGCAACCCGTCACAACCTGTCAATTAAGGCTTGATCTTCTTTTTATGAACATCGAACATCGAATAATGATGTCGCTCCGCTCCGCAATCTTATTTCTCTTGTCTTTCATTCAATCCCGATTTTATCGGGATTGGACGTTCATTTTTTTCAGCGGACCTGGCATTTTGTTTGACCATTCAGGCGGTATGCGTATATTCACAGAATATGTGCTATTTGGGAATCGATATCGGCAGTCTGTCATGTGATGCGGTCTTGATTGATCAAACCGGGAAAATATTGTCCGCCGCTGTTGTACCGACGGGAGCGCATAACCAGGAAGCCATCGCCGCCGCAACCGCACAAATCCTTCAAGAAGCAAATCTGGCTCAAAAAAATATTAAGGCGACCATTTCAACCGGGTATGGCCGAAACCGGGTTGAAGGGCGCATGGCTTCGGTAACCGAAATTACGTGCCACGCCCGGGGGATCAATGCGTTGCTCAATGGCGTCCAGGTTTTAATCGATATCGGCGGGCAGGACAGCAAAGCCATCCGCATCGATCCAAACGGGCAGGTGGTCGATTTTGCGATGAACGACAAGTGCGCCGCCGGTACAGGCCGATTTTTAGAAGCCATGGCCCGGGCCTTGCAGGTGGATATCGAAGCATTGGGCCACCTTGACCAGGGGGCTCAAAAAAACCTTACCCTGAGCAGCGTTTGCACCGTCTTTGCCGAAAGCGAGGTCGTCTCACTAATCGCCGACGGGGTCGAGGTCAATGAAATCGTCAGCGGTCTCAACCGATCCATCGCCTCGCGCACGTTCGCGTTGGTTAAGCGGGTGGCTTTCAACCTCGATCATCTAAAAATAGCCATGTCGGGTGGCGTTGCGCACAACCGGGGAGTTGTCCGGGCGCTGGGTGCGGTTCTGGGTATCGGGGTCGAAGTCCCGCCGCGTCCCGATATCGTTGGCGCCCTGGGGGCCGCGCTGATTGCCCGCGATCGTTTCCTTTCCCGATAAAAGAAGGACCTAAAGCCCCCGCTCTTGCCTTATGCGGTTATGAAGATTTGAAACACTTTGGGGAGATTTTTTTTCAGACCTTCGGACAATTGAAATCGATTCAGTAGGGCAAACCACGGCACACACCCCGCAGCCGATGCACCAGTCAAGATCCACATTGGGTTGTTCCTGGGCCATCTCAACGGCGTCAACCGGGCAAATGTCGGCACAAGCCCCGCAACCGATACAATCCGATAAATCGGTTGCGCGGATGAAATAGACCGCCATCAGGACATCCCGTGGAATTTTGCGCCGTCTGATGATACCCACGTTCCAGCAATAATGCCCGCAACAATTGCAGGTATGTTTGATTTCTCCCTGGGCGTTGTCCACCATATGTACCAGCCCCTCTTTCTCACAATCTGAAAGAATCTGGTGCGCTTCATCTTTGGATATTTCCCGCGCCAGACCTTTTGATATGACGAATTCGGCCAGTTCATCGTATTTGAGACAAACTTTAAGGCTATGCTGGCAATCGGTGCGGCCAAGAATTTTAGCCGTCATGCGGCAGGGACAGTGAGCCAGGGCGATTTTTTGGGTGGCCTCCACTATTGGGCCCATTTGCTCATTGGGGAAAACGCCTTGGATGGGCACATCAATCGATAAAGAGGACGGGGTATATTTAAAACATTTAGTCGATACGCCGCCGTAGACTTGCCGCGTCGCGGGCACGCTAAAATAACGCAGAACTTTACGGGCCATGCGTCTGGCCGTCTCATCGTCTCTGCCTTCCCAGAAGAATGTCTGGGGCATTCCATACCCCACCTGCAACAGAGAATACCCTGTGCCGCCCTCATTAAGGGGGGCCGAAAAGATCATGTTTCGCGACGACAGCGCCTCCAGCGCTTCCAAGACTGTTTTCTCGGGCAGATCGGTGCGCGCGCAGATAGGGTTAGCCCCCATCACCTCCAGCGGCGCCAAATCATTGGGTATCGCCAGCGCCACTTGAGCTTCAACCGGGTTGAACATCTCTTTAAGAAGGTCGATCAGGGCTTCGTTAAATGGATACCCCATGATCAGATTTTCCAGATGCTTGGTCAGCTTTAAATAGATGTTATCCATTCCTTGGTCCTTTCAAATCATTACATATTCTCCGCAATACTAACGGTCCGATCGCCCAGCATGTTTACATAGCCGCCCATTTCATTGTCGTACCACCCGTAAATCACCGCCTGGGTAACGGGTATCCGCAGAATCGGATCTCTCAGCGGCAATCCAACGCACTCTTCAATTCCCGGAACACTTTCGAGATCGATGGTGATCTCTGCCGTTCGTCTATGGGTTTCATGCCCTTCGATGATGGCTGCCGCCTGGGGCATGCCGATAATGTCCCCGGAAACATTCTGTTTGTCGGTATAATGCAGATATCCTCGCGGGTCGGCTGCAGCGGCTTTACGATAAATATCGTTAATCAAATCGCGACTGATCGGTTCTCCTGAAATCTCTTCCTGCAGGTTGAGTACCAGAATGATTAAGGAACCGGTTGAGATGGGGACTCTGACCGATTCGGCAATAAACCCGATTTGTTCCATCTCCGGAATAACCAATCGAAGTGCCTTTGCAGCGCCGGTGGAGGTGAGGATGATATTGTTCATGATGCTACGGTTTTTACGCAAATCCGTTTTTCCGGTTTCGGGGAGACGATCCAACACTTCCTGTGATCCCGTCGCGGCGTGAACCGTAGACATCGATGCCGACAGGATTCGCTTGGGGCCCAACGCATCGAGAAGGGGCTTCATCATATGGGCCAGACAGGTGGTGGTACAGGAAGCATTCGAAATGGTCTTATGTCGGCGGGGATCGTAGACACTGTCATTGATCCCCATCACCGTCGTAACCGCGTCTTCCGGCATCGTGCCACCCTTGTCCTTGATTTTAAAAGGCGCCGAAACAATCACCTTTTCAGCTCCCGAGTCAAGATGTCCGCGTAGCGATCCGGAGTCACAATCGGACGCAAGGGTCGGATCTAAAAATTTGCCAGTCGTATCCACAACCAAACGGATCTTCTGTTGGTGCCAATCGATTTCAGCCGGATTGCGCGAGGATCTTAAAAATTTCACCCGAACCCCATCGACGATCATACTTGCAGCACCTTCATCCAGATCATGGATCACCTCTTTGGAATCGTGACCATACAAATAGTTTCGTAGCAAACCGTAAGTGGAATCCCGCTCGGTGTAATGGGCGATATCCTTGATGGAGGTGCCGGCACCGCGGCCGACATTAACGATGATTTCACCAAAATATTTTCTGGCCACATGGTGCCATAGGGTCAGCTTGCCGATTCGGCCAAAGCCGTTAATCCCCAATTTTCGTTCTTTTTCGATGGCTGTCTCCTGCATCACGCTCTCCCTTTAAGCCAGACTTCCCGTGGTCTTGATAAGCCCATTGTAGATTTCACCATTCATGCCGTCGATGCTGATATAATCGCCCGCTTCAAAAAGTGATTTATCAAAGTAAACCTTTTTTTGTTTCTCATGACAAATCATGTTTCCGCACCCCACCACACATGTTTTCCCAAGCCGATGCGCCACCACGGCCGCATGCGAAGTCACTCCGCCCCGGGCCGTCAGGAGACCATCAGCGGCATAAATCTCCCGAATATCATCCGGTACCGTATCTCCCCTTGCCAAAATTAAGTGTGTTTCCGGCTCCCTTTCTCGCCACTGGTCGATATCGTCAAGGCTGAAAACCAACCGCGCGTTCATGGCTCCTCCGCTGACGCCGATCCCGTGGCCCAATAATTTCGCTTCGGCCAAACCCTTAAGGTCGAAGGTGAGCGCTTTCTGATGCTCCCGGATGGCCATGTCCCTGGTCTGTAGCAGATAAAGATCTTTTTCGCAGGGGGATTCGAAGGTGAACTCCATTTCCTGAGGACTCCAGCCCTTTTCATATATCAGGTCATTGGCCCATGCCTTTAGGGTCGCAAATATCTCCGGAAAATGCGTTTCGAGGGTCATGTCCGTTTCCCGCATTTCAATCTCTTGCTGGGTGATCGATATCGGAAGCGTGTTGACTAGACCGGCGACGATGTCCTCGCCCTGATTGAATGTTGTAAAATCGCCCCACAACCGGAGGCTGTCCTCCGACCATCTGGGGTTGTGTGTAAAAAAAACACCTGAACCCGAATCACGCGAAATATTACCGTAGACCATATCTTGAATCGTAACCGCAGTGCCCCAATCATCCGAAATTCCCATTATCTGGCGATATGTTTTGGCTCGCGGGGACTCCCACGAATTCAGCACTCGATTTATCGCCAGATGAAGCTGCTCAAGGGGATCGTCTGTTACACGGATTCCGGTATCTTCAATCATCCTCTTGTAGGCAAGAGTTACTTCTTTCATCTGTCGGCCCGAAAATTCTCTTTTCAATGGAATTCCGGATTTTTCTTTAAACTCATTGATGACCGCATCGAAGTCGTCACGCGCAAGACCGAAGGACATCCCGTAACATTGTAAGAACCGGCGGTAATTATCCCATGCGAACCAGGCATTGCCCGTCTTTGCAGCAATCGCCTCAACAATATCTTGGTTGATTCCGACATCAAGAAATGTGTCCATCATTCCCGGCTGTGAAATCGAAGAGCCGCTACGGACCGAAAAAAGCATGGGATTGTCGATTTTTCCAAAAGCCTTGCCAGCCGCCTTTTGCACCAGGGCCACATGCTGGTCGATCTGTTCTTTAAACTTTTTTTCAGCCGGTGAATATCCTTCGATGATTTCTCGAAAACGGAAAACTTCGGTCGTCACGATAAACCCCGGTGGTACCGGGAGGCCGAAGTTGTTCATTTTAACTAGATTAAAGCCTTTGTTCCCGAGGTAGATAATCTGGGAAACCTTGCTGCCCGAATTATTGATCGGCGTTATGCAGGTTCCGGGATCATAAATCAAAAGCATCCGCAGTTTATCTTTGGGCAAATTTTCCGCTTGCTGATAAAGGGTATTTAAAATTCGACTTAAAAAGAGATCCAGCTGCTGGAGGCCTAAAGAAAGCGTAATTCGATCCCGAAAAAAGATCTCCGAGACCCGGTGATTTATCTTCTCCTGATCGTTGATTTTCTCTTTTGGAAGATATTTGGGTAAAATCTGTTCTGCAGGGAACCGCGCCAGAACACTGTTCAAGTTCTCCTCGTGAATGTTGCTGAAATAATCGTTGATGATGTTTTTGACCCCTTTGGAAAATCCTTTAAAGATATCGAGATACTGGGTGATCGTAAATGCCTTGACCTCGATGGAATGGGCCAGCAGATCGAGCTGGTGATAAATTTCAACCGAAGAGATCCCGTCAAGCTTCAAAGCCTTATCAAACAAGAGCAAACTATCATATATCTCATAAAAGGTCGCTTTTGTGATCAGGCTGAGATCCGTATTTTGGATTAACTCCTCAAATAAAACATTGACCAGCGCTTCAATCCGAAAGGTCAGGCCCAAGGCGTCGAATTTGGTTTCATGATAACTGCCGTACATGGAGGGGATATCGATTGTAAAATGCCTTTTTTTATAGATGTCTTCGTGTATTTCGTAGGTTACGGAGGATACGATCATTTTTTTTAACTGTTCAAGGTAATCAAGCAGTTTGAAAATTTTTGTTTTCAGATCTTTTTCGGCCAGCCCGTTTTTAAGTTTGGCCAAGTCGGGAAAATTCTCCGGTTGAAGTCGCGAAATATAGTTTTCAATACCTACAAAACTGGTTTCGTATTTCTGGTACAAGAGTTTGTAAAAGGCAAAAAAGAGCCTCACCCGTTCCAAATCCTCGGCCGGCACATCCGTAATGTCTTGCAGAAGGCGCCCAATTTCATCCTCTTCTAAAGTTGCAATATCCTCCGGCAGGCGGACTCCTTTTTCCTTTAAGAGCGTAATGACTCGGTTGGCACCGTCGATATACGGCCCTTTGGTATCGATTTGATGATAAATGCTGGGAGGGACAAAGAGCTCGAGGCCATCTTTTACCTTTGTTTCCCAGAATCTGAAAACCGCTTTGATAAAAACGAGGATCTGGTTGCTGCTTTCGACATGGCTTTGTTTCCTTAGAAAATGAATCAGGACATCTCTGCGATTCTGTATCTCGTCGATCTGGGTGGATATGTCCCGCAGTTTCCCTTCAGCGCCGATATCATTGAAATAAGTCGGAAAAAGCTTGGCCGACTGTTTGATCAGGTTGTAGACGGGGCCGATGTCGCTGTTGAGGAGCCTGGTCACATCCCGTGGAAAGAGATCGGTGTCCTTGATAAAAATCCCGCCCACAGAAAGGTGAATAATAAGATTTGAAATCAGCCGCGTGGACCACTTGGGATTCAGTTTTATTAATTCCAACCAGGTACGAATATTTTGAATATGGGCATTATTGACTTTAATCTGCCAGTCATTACCCACCCCGCTCAACCGGGGCGATTCAAAACCGAGATCTATGACACGGTCAATGAAATAATTCACCAGATCACTGTCATCGGTTTTGTAGACTCCTTTTCCCATGTTCAGAACACAATTTAAGGCCGTGGCCGGAAATTTAGTGGTCTGGGCCTTTAATATTGAAAACGTCTTTTCGATCAATCTGTAAATATAGAGTGAACTTTCGTTGGCGATAAGCCAGCTCAAAGTCCGATTGATGTCCCTTAGAGTCTCTTCATGGATCATGGAGAGGCCTTCGATGTTCATGATTTGAAACAAAAAAATGACCTTCCATTGATTCCCTTTTCCGGTTTCCTTGCCGGCCTCAAAAAGCATCCCCGGTATCTTGCGATATCTGCCCACGATCTGGCCGTACCCCGGCAATTTCAGCGTATTTTCAAGCATATTGCGGGTATCGCTTTGGTTGGCCAGCATCGTTTGCTTTAAGTTCGTTTGATGGGATTCAATCGCGCGGTGGGAAAAATCTTCGAAAATAGACCGGATTGCCTCATCCGGTTTTTTGAATTCGGCCTCCTTACTAAACCAAGCCCACGGATCGTCGGTGCCTAGCCAGTAACGATAAGTATACTCAAAATATTTTTCCCATAGGTTTCTAAAGTGTTGACTCTGTTTTTCATCGGCCGCTGAATGCTTCAAAAGCGCCTCACCCAGCCTCTTTATCTGGTAAAAACTTTTTACAAACAGAAAAAAATAATGGTCTTCATATTCACAGATTCGTTTAAAGGTACTATCCAGAACCGGCATAAACCGCTCTATTTCGGAATCGGTCTCTTTGATGATTTTTTGAAGAAACAGGAGCAAATTGTCCACGGCATCCGTGCGAACCGCATTATTTTGAGCGGCCCACACGGCAGACTCGAAAATTTCGATAAAAAGCGCCGCCGCCCGGGGTCCCTGGGCATGACTTTTGAGAACATAAAAATAATCGAGCGCATAGCCCCGGGCTTCATTGACGATAAGTTGCCAGTTTTTATAGGGGTGTGACAATTCCTTCAAAAAAAGGGTAAGGCCCTCCTTAAGCCCGTAATAGCGGGACAAGGCTTCTTGGATGGTCTCATATCTGGGATCGATGACGACATCGACCTGATAGCTGGCAATATTGGCTTCCAAGGCCTGTGATTTAATCACAGAAGTCTCCTTTTAAGTAACCGTTCAGAGGTTCAGGGTTGTTTCTTTTAACCATTGCCAACCCTGAACCTCTGAACCCATGAACGATTGTCATTATTTATCAAAAGTTCTTCCTGTTTTCAAGGAGATAAGAAGATGTGATTATGGGCGAGGCTTGGGGTTCGCGAAGAAATAACTTTACATTTTCAGGTGTCGAGGCGCGCGCATGGTAAGACGCGAGGAGGGCGAATAGCAATCTATTTAACTGACGAGCAACGCAACCAGGCGTGATGGATCGGCGCATTAAAATGTGAAATTATTTTTGAGCGAGCCCTAGGCGTGGGCGAGCTTTATCAATCGGTAGACAATCATTCCGGCCAACCAGGCGATATCTTCAGGCGACAGAATGGACCCAATCGTCTGGTCGAACAAAATGTTGGCTTCGGGGGGAAATTCATCGTCACCTTCCCATACAATCAGCTGCACCGGAACGCGGGGAAACAGGTTGAATTCAAAACCGGCATCGCCAAACTGAATCGGCTTGCCGCCCAAAATTTTTGCGGCCGTGATAAGGCCTTTAAGATTCTGCCCAAATACTTTTTTGAGCGGATCAATGGCTCTTTTTGCGAATGCACTGAAATAAAAGGAGGCGCCCTCGATCTCTCTGTAGGCGATCCATTTCCGGGATAAATCTATGCAGCCGGTTCCCATCATATAATGCAGAATCAGGACTTGCTCCTGGATGGGGACCTCTTTTTCCGCCGCGGTGCTGTCGCTGAATTCAAACGCCGGAAATGAAATGTAATACACTCGGTCCAAAAACGAAACCTTAAATCTGTCTTCGGTCTGAATTTCAAAACCGGATCTGCGGGCGATCTTCTCAAAGCGCTCCCGGGAAAGCGTTTCAATCGCCAGATGTCTTGCTTCTATGTAGTCATCGATGCGTGCCATGATGATTATTTGCGATTTGTTGTTGGATTAATGCAAAAGCCCCGCACACCCAAAAGCGCAGACGGGGCTTTTATCTCGTTATTTCGAAAGAACTCGATATTAGATTTCCAACCACGAATCGGAATAGAGGGTTTTCCCGAGGATGACATTGGAGGTTTTGACAAATCCCTGCAACTCTTCAGAAAGACTCTCCATCGCCGGCGGATTTTCATCCATTACACTATGGATCACATCCACGACATCCTGGCGATTTCCGCGTGCGATTTCGGCCAGTTTGTCGTCTAACGGATCGGCAATCACGGAATGCATTCCGTATCTTTCAAGCATTACCATATAGGTCTGATTGAGAATCGGCCTCAGATGGTCCGGCGGTCCGTTGGAAATATTCGACAAACCGCACGTGCTTTTTGTTCCCGGTGCAATTTCTTGCAGCATCTCCTGGAATGCCATCAGGCTCATCAACTGCGGTTGCTGGATGTTGACCGGCGTCACAATTCCATCGACCCAAATCTTTTCGTTGGGAATGCCGGCCTCGTTGGCGAAGTAAATCAGCTCAACGGCCAGCGCCGCGCGTTCATTTTCATCCCGTGGAAGTCCTTCCGGTCCCCACATCAGTGCGATAAAATCGGCATTATGCTCTGCTGCCAGCGGGACCATCCGTTCATAGCGCTCCGGACGTACCATGATGGAATTAATGATCGGGGTTAATTTACACACCTTCAGAGCGGCTTCGATGGCATCAATATTGGATGTGTCCAAAACCAGCGGCACGTCATCGACAACCTCCTGAACCGCTTCGACCACCCACGGCATCAATTCATGTCCGTCTTTTTTAGACGGACCAAGATTGATGTCAATGAAATCCATCCCTTTTTCTTTTTGAAAAAGGGCTTCCTCCTGGATCGGTTTCGGATCACGTTCCTTAAATGCCCTGCCGATCTTTGTGGATATTACGTTTAGGCTTTCTCCGATAAGTAACATATTCCCCCCCTTAATAATTTAAAATTGACTATTGATGATTGACTATTATTTATGCCTAAAATGTGCTAACCTGATGCAAGCGGGCAAATCTGCTGAATTGCTTTTTCCCCAATATTCAATTTTCAATATACAATAGTCAATCCCCTTACTTTCCCTTAAGAAAAGCCGGGAGATGAGCCGCCTCTCTGGGTCCCACCGTAATGGTCCAGTCCGGCAACTCCTCTTCAATATCACCGACAATGGCCGCGGCATACCCGGGTATGATCAATGTCTTATCTTTAATCTTGTCGGCAATTCCAGATTTTTTAACAAATACGCCCACATCGTCACCGGCAAATTTGCCTGCCGCCCAGGCCGTCATAACAGAAAGCCCTTCAGAATCCTTGATCAACAGCCAGGCCGGAACCCTGCTTCCCTCAATCTCTCCCGAAACGATAAAATAAGTCAGGGCGAAGTTGGTGGTTATCAGTACCGGCGAATTTTCATTCGGATTGCCGATTTCATATATCCCTTCCGTCACCGTCATGGGTCTTTGCGGATCGGTGAAAATGTTAAGACGTTCCAGCAGAACCGGGAATAGACCCTCACCGGTAAAATCGGACAGGACAACAATTCCCCCATATTTGGCAATGTACATGGCGGCGATCATCGTTTCCATATCCAGGTTGGAAGCCATCTCGCAGGGAAACGTAATGGTGGGATAGCCCAGGGCACGGTTCTGGTCCTTTAGAGCTGCGCGACGGATCGCGACCTGGTCTTCCAGCGCTGTTTTAATTTCTCTGGACCCCGAATCGAGCACCAGATCTTTGAGCCCCATCTGGGTCAGCTTTTCGCTTAAGGGAATCAGGCCCTCGGCCGTGTCTGCTTTTGCAACCAGGGGCAGCTCGTTTTCTTTGGCCAGTTCCCCCATGGCCTCCAGGTTGGCCTCCGAAGCCGCATACAGGAGGGGCCGCTTGAACTTGCAGGCCTCAATTCCGGCCTTCATCACCTCGGCATCCCCGCTCATGAGGATCAGGTTAAACTCCGAGGTTTCGGCAATCGTTTTCGCCTTTTGGGCAAAAGCATCTTTTTCGCCATTGACATCCTTTAATGCCACCAGCTCGGGACGCAGATTCAAGCCGACACGCTCGAATTGAAAGGCATTCCAGGTCTTCAGCTTGCCGGCCAGATCCGAATCGGCCATATCAGAGGTGACCAGGACTGCCAAGGCGGTCTGATTGTAGAAGGTTTTTTCATGCCGGTACAGCACGGTCTCTCCGCCAACGCTAAAACGGCGAACCCCCTTGCCGATTGCCACGGGGCGGATTGGGGGTGCGGAGGCTTCCGCCAGCTGTTCGCGGGCCTCATCCGATACATACGGGCAGCTGTCTAATTCCGCCTTGCCCGAGGCCAGGTTCATGGCAAATGCCAGGCAAGTGGGAACACCGCATTCCTTGCAATTTGTTTTCGGAAGGAGTTTAAATATTTGAATTCCGGTTAATGCCATTTTTCTCTCCTCTTTCGATTGACGATTTGGTATCGATGACTATTCATATTCGGAGACCTTTGCAAAAAGCTCTCTTTTGCCCAATTTGCGCTGAAGCTTCACTAAAGTGCCTGCGTTAGGCTCAATTTTTGCACGGAGTGAAGCTATGCGCTATCCTCAAAATACTCAATGTATTCCTGCGGTTGCACGAAGTGAAGCGTCAGCGCAACATTTTCGCCTGCCTTGAACTTGAACAAAATTGAGCATTTTCCAAAGGTCTCATTCGTTCACCACGGAGTTTGTTATTTTATCCATTGCCGGTGATCTTCTGTGTCTTTCCGTTGTGAACTCGTGTTTCTGCTCTAGCTGATGAGCGGATCCATGGAAAGGGCCGGATGTCCTTTTTCCTGCAGGAATGGCAGGATCTCTTCTTCCGTAACTCCGACCGTTTCATCCGCAATCATGTCGTAAAAATCGGGGCAGCCCAGCTCTTTGCCCTGTTTGTCGATCCGTTCCTTGATCTCTTCCTTAAGCATCTTGGGCATCCACACCATCCGCAGCAACCCACCATCACCTTTGATAAACTTTTTTTGCGTGATGTTGAATTTGGAATGCCCCACAAAACCAGGCGAGGAGGCGCCGCCGCCCATCACACCGGCGAGCGTCGTAAATTTCATTCCGCAAGGGGTATCTCCGGTATAATCCCGGCCTACGGTCATCACTCCGTTGCATGAAGGCAGCATGGCGGCGATGCACTCGCAGCAGCCGCAGGTGGTCATGGGGTCGATGACTAAAGAATAAAAATTGTAATGGTCGATGGCACCCCGGGAGGCTTGCCTGATAAACTCGTTGACACCTGCCCATTGACCCAGAACCGGATCCAGACATTCACCCTTTTCGATGGGCTGATTGGGTCCCGTGGGATTGATTTCAAAAGATGCCTTGCAGTCCATCCAGTTGTAAGCACCGCAGAGCCCTGTTCTTTCGGGGCTGACGCTGCAAACATGCGTGGGTGCAAACGACTGGCACAGGGTACAGGAATAGTAGGTCTCCACGTCTTCATCGGTCATGGTCTCGACCCTCTCATCCCGGGTCTTGTATTCTGCCCGAGCCCGTTGGGTCAGTTCGTCCACATCCTTTTCATCGGTGTAGAGGGTTACCTGTACCTTATCCAGGATCTTTCCAAAGTCCTGATGGAATTTGGCGTGCAAAACGACCCCGATATCCTTTAGGCTAAAGCCCTTTTCCATGGCCGCCTTACTGCACCGAATCCAGGCGATGTCCCGCTGCCCGATATGCATCACACCTTGAATATAGTTTATCAAATGATGAATCTGGCGTTCCAGGATCGGTTCGAAATCGGGCTGCATCTCGCGCCCGGCCACCTGGACATAAATCCCCAGGGGCAAATTTTCACCCTCTTTCAGATCGCCGAGATCTTTACCGATAACCTCTACCTTGGCATCTTCGATTTCGTTCATTTCGGCCATTTTGACCAGCTCGGTGGCCTGGGTCTTGCCACCACCCATCTGGCATAAAAGATCCGCCCCGCGCACGCGTTCACCCTCGTAAGCCGGACCGAAGGAGCACGGAATATCGATTTCGGAAATCGTTACTTTCAGGCCTCTGACTTCAACCGATCTTTGACAGATTTCGTCATGCGGCACGTTGGCCACGACATGCTCGTAGGTACAGATTCCGGTAGGCAGAATCTCGGGGATATCGGTATCGGCCAGGGTGGGAAAGCCCCAGTTGACACAGCCGGCTGCGGCAACACCCCATTCGGTTCCGATATCGCCGAATGCGTTCACGAAAGCAAAGACACGGTCTTTGTTGTAATGCAGTATTCTTTTGTAATCGCCGGGTTCGACACCGCCGAAGGCCATGGCGGCCCGGTTGGCAAAACCAAGGGCGAATACGGCTGAAGAAATATCCGGACCGAAAGGTACGATGCGGGTGTTCCAGCCGATCTGAACCCCGGCTTCGACAAGCTGCTCGATTACGCTTGTGCCGTTGTGATGCGCAGCACAGAAGATGTAGAGATTCTTTTGCTGGTAGTCTTCTACAATTGCCTTGGCAATCTCGGGGCTGGGGGTGGAGCCGACGATGGCCGCGAAACCGGGTGCGGTCCCGTCCACAAATTCAACTCCTCTTTTTCTCAAAACAATATCGTCGGCCGGTCCGAGCCATATTTTGCCGGCTTCGATGTCAGGATCTTCCTGGGGCAGATAGAAATCCGGCTCCCGTAAAATCCGCAGTGCCTCGATAATCTCGTAGGCAAAAATGGCCGCCATGCCGGCGTCCAAAAGAGGTCCCAGGTACGGCAGGTGGTTTTTACCTTTAATGTGCGGCGGGAGTAGCCCGCGCGCAAATTCAAGTGGTTTCTTTATATCTTCCAGAGTTTCAACCTTCATGCCGGTGAGCGAGTAAATTACCGGCAGATAATAGCCGGTGTTCGGGAATTCGATTTTCGAATCCGCATTAAACGTTTCAAGGGCTTTTCTGTACTGACCTTCTGCCGTTGAAACAACCTTATAGCCACCCTGAATACCGGCAAATGCGACTAATTTAGACATAATATTCCTCCTTCGTTGAGGATCAATTTGATATTAATCTTTACGCTTCCAGAGCCTGACGATCGGCCATATCCATCAATACTCTTTCTCTGGCCTTGTCTATACCGAGCTCTTTGCGCTTCTTATCGATATGGGCAATTATTTTGTGGGCATGTTTTATCGGATCGGGTTCACAATCCCACATACCGCCGTAAATGCCTTCCATTTCCTTGTACAGATAGTCTTTGAAAACAGGCGCGCCGTCCAACGGCATATGGTATCCAAAGACGACATAAACACCGGAAGAAACAAAATACTGACCGATGGCGATCGCTTTTTCACTCATCCATTCCGGCGCGCTTCCGGCTGCCGGTAGATCGCGCAGGTCGTTGCCGAGGCCGCCGGCCTTGACCACCTCGGTGGCCGCCAACAGAATTCGAGTGTTGTCCACACAGGAGCCCAGATGGAGCACCGGGGGAATACCCACGGTTTCACAAACCTCCGCCAGGCCCGGCCCGCAGTATACGGCGGCCGTTTCAGGCGTCAACAGCCCATGAGTTCCACAGGCGATGGCACTGCATCCGGTGGAAAGCACCAGAACATCGTTCTTTATGAGTTCCTTGATCAATGTGATATGCTCTTCATTGTGCTTGGTTCTGGCATTGTTACAGCCAACCACACCAGCTAAACCGCGTATCCGTCCGTTGATGATGTTGTCATTTAAGGTATAATAGTCTCCGCGAAAGGTTCCGCCGAGATGATATTTGATCGACTCGACACCGAACCCGGCGATCTGGACTTCTTTATACGGTGGTATAACGACGTCAGCTCCCCGGTTGCCAAAGTTGTCGATAGCCATTTTGACAATTTTGATTGCATCTTCCATGGCGTGGTGTTCATCGAATTCAATATGGATCACGTTTTCCTGCTCCATTTTGGCGATCGGATGCGTTGTGATCAGCTTGGTGTGGAAACATTTGGCCACATTGGCCAGATTCTGGAACACACACTGTACGTCCACCACCATGGCGTCGCAGGCCCCTGTGATGATCGCCAATTCCTGCTGCAGAAACGTTCCTGCGGGCGGAACCCCGTGCCTTTGCAGGATTTCATTGGCTGTACAGCAGATGCCGCCAAGCTGAATTCCGTTGGCGCCCTTCTCCTTGGCATAATCGAGCATCTCTTTGGATTGTGATGCGGCGACAATCATTTCAGAGAGAACCGGTTCATGACCATGCACGATGATGTTGACATGGTCTTCCTTCATGATACCGAGATTGGCTTCGGATTGGAGAGGTGAAGGCGTCCCAAACATGACATCCTGCAGATCGGTTGCGATCATCGCGCCCCCCCATCCATCGGCAAGGGAAGCTCGAGTGCTCTGTTTGGTAATGTTTTTATAATCCTGGTCAACCCCCATCGTGGTCCGATGCATGATCTCAGTCACTTCACGGTCAACGCTGCGGGGCAGAACGCCCAGTTTTTTCCAACGTTCGTAAAGAGGGGTCGGCGCCCGCTTCAGGTAGTAAAGTTCACCTTCGGGTTTGCCCCATTCTTTCAGTGCTTTTTCGGCCACTTCCAGTGCGATTTCATCCAGGTCACGATCTTGGGTCTCACCGTCGACCTCAACGGTGATGGCCACATCAAAATGGGGCGCTATGGCCCGCAATTTGATCGGATCTTTGATTTTATAGTCCTCGGTCTCTTTCCTGGCAACGGACAAAAAGACTTCCGCCACCGAACGGCCGTGATCGGAATGCGCCGCAGTCCCCGCCGCGACCATACGCGAAAAATTACGGGCGGCGATGGTATTCGCAGTCGCCCCGCACAGGCCTTTTCTTTCATCTTCGCCTTCAATTCCCCCTTTGGGAAGTGGCAGACGGCAAGGTCCCATGGCACAGTTTTTACAGCATGTTCCCTGCAATCCGATATTACAGGGTCTCATTTGCACAGCCCGATCAAAAACAGTTTCTACCCCCAACTGATGCGATCTTTTGATCATTTCCTGGGTGGCAAGATCGATAGATGCCGTTTCCGGATCCGCCAGCTTGGGCGCCTTTACCGGTTTGGCAACGATTGATTTTTTTTCTTCTGCCATTAGAGGTTCCTCCTCAGTTTTATTGTTCTTTCGGCAATTTTACTTTCGGTCTTGATACCGTCAGCACGATGCCAAAGGAAGGTATTGTAATGGATTAAGAGGCTCTGCGGTGCAGCCAGTTCAGTTTTTGAATAATTTTTTCGGTCTCTGTACTCTGGACTGACGCTGCCGTTGTAGCGACTTCTGCGCTTTCCTCTTTTGCTCTGTTGGCGGCCAGGGCTCCACGTTCGGCGGCCCGCTTCTGTCGGAGCTCTTCATTTTCCGCCTCACGCTTTGCCTTTGCCTCGGATTTGGCCCGGGCTTCTTCTTCGGCTTTGGCCTTGGCTTGCGCTTCCTCTTTGGCTTCGGCCTCCGCTTTTGCCTTTGCTTCAGCCGCGGCTTCGGCTTCCGCCTTCTGCTTGGCTTCTTCTTCCGCTTTGGCTTTTGCTTCGGCTTCTGCTTTGGCCTTTGCTTCTTCCGCCGCCTTGGTGTCGACTTCTTCTTTGGCCTCTGCTTCCGCTTTGACCTCTGCCTTGGGTTCTGCTTTTGGCGCGGGAGCCGGCTCCGATTCCGGAGGCGGTTCCGGTGTTTCAGCCGCTTCCGGTGCAGCCGCCTTTTTGGCCGGAGCTGCTTTCTTTGGCTCTTCTTCGATCGTCAAGTCGGGCTCAGGTGCCAGCGATGCATAGTCAATCGCCGCTGCTTCCAACATTTTGCTGATCGGCGCCACATCGGTCGCCTCCCCGCCGTCGACAGTCAAATCGATAAACGCCTTCACCATACGAACCGCTTCCGGATGTCTCATAATCAGGACATCGGAACCCGCCATCAGATAACTCACGGCCCCAACTGCCTCCATGAGAACTCCGCGCCTTTCGGGGTCACCCAAAGTCGGCGCTTCATCGGTGCTCTGTTTGGCTTCCTTGCATTTCCAGACCTCATTGCCGAGGTTATTGATAAGCGGCAATTGCAGCTTATCATCACCCTGGGTCAAGGCTGCCATCCGCAACCGCTCCATGACCGAATAGGTGTATTCCAGCCCATACCCCAAACCACCGGTGGTGGGATCAATGATCATGCGGTCCATCTGGACTCCCAGATTTTCCAAAAGGATGTTGACCTGTTTGGCAAGGTTTACATCGATGGGAGAAGATGAAATCAGTGTATGACCATATCCCATGGCGCTTGCGCCGATGCCTTTATGGTTTTTATCTTCCACGGGACCCATGATAAGATTGGCCCCCTGGCATTCTTCGGAAATTTTCTTTAAGACATCCTCGTCTTTTTGGGGACTGGCCGTACCCCATATAATCAACGGCACATCAATGGCGTCCAGCACCTTTTTAACGACGGCAACCGCCTCCTCAGGACCGGCATCCTGCCCGTTTGGATCGGTGCTCTTCAGCTGCAGGACGATCAACTCCGCCCCATATTCTTCAACGCACTTTTTAGCCCATGCCGCCGGATCGGAAACTACCGTTTTAAAATGGCAGAGGGCGGACTCCGGCCAGTCATCCGGTTCCATATCCCAAATTTCCATTGCGACTTTGGGCTTGTGGGGCATCTCGCCTTCGAACTGGTAAAAGGGATAACATGTCTCGCCACCGACGGTAACGGCCTTTGCGCCCTTTCCTAAGGTAATTTCCTTTATCCCGCCGGTATATGATTCTTTATAAAATTCTAAGCCCAATGCGACCTCCTTATTGATGGTATATATTGAGGTTTTAGTATGTGAATCTCAGTTTCTTAAAACACAGCCTTAAAACGTCCTGTTTATTACCATCCTCCTTTCTTCGAAAATTTTTTGTATTTATAATCTACAACGGTAGATATAAAGCCATACGACATCTTTTTCATTTAAATTACAATAGGTTAAATTTTTTATGTTGAATGTCCGAACTCGATGGATAAGAAAAATTTTAAAAGAGGATTTATTTATATGGTGGGTATGGGTTTGTCAATAACTAATCATTCTTGTTGATGGAATTTTTCTTTTTTTGGCGGGCGCTTAAGCGGGCGTTTAATTTCGGAAACTGGTCAACATCGGTATGCGGTAAGAAAAGGGCGGCGATATAATTATCCATATAAGAGCCTGTTTCGGAAAGCTCAAAGTTGGTCATTTTTTTGGTCACCTCCGCCACGTCTCTGCGGATGCGGTTTGTCAAGGAACTCATCTTGGCGCCCATCAGCGAACCGTTGCCGATAAAAACGACCCTTTGCGGATCCACCTCGGGTAAAAGGCCGATCGTCATCGCCTTTGCAAGGTCGACATAACTTCCAAAACCGCCGGCCAGGATGATACGTTTGATATTGTTTATGGTTAAGCCCACCTCTTCCAGAAGCGTCAATGTCCCGCTGTACATGGCGCCTTTGGCCCGTACGAGATTATCGATATCGGGTTCGGTCAATACCACATCCTTTCCGATTTGGGTCTCATCGGCCCATGCCATCACATACTCCCAGATTCCATCCGTTTTTCTAATACGGGGGGTGTTTAGATCACGATTGTATTTACCCATATTATCGATAATCCCCGCTTCAAACAGGGTTGCCACGGTTGTGATCAGACCCGAACCACATATGCCCTTGGGTTTAACATTCCCTATCGTGATAATCATGGGCTCAAACGTGAGCGGGTCGATTGAAAAATCTTCGATCGCTCCCTCAACGGCTCGCATGCCGAGCTTGATTCCGCCCCCTTCAAACGCCGGTCCGGCCGAACAGGCGGCACAGGCAAGCCAATCTTTGTTCCCAATCACGATTTCGGCGTTGGTGCCGATATCCATATATAGGGTCAACTCTTCGGCCCGATACATCCCCGAGCCCATGACACCGGCCACGATATCCCCGCCCACATAGCTCGAAACCGCCGGATATACCAGGGCCGTGACCTGATCTCCCAGATCAAACCCGAGGCTGGCCGCGTTGAGCGGCGGGTAAAGGGTGCAGGCCGGTACATAGGGCGATCGTCTAATATTCCTGGGATCGACTTTCAGCATCAGCTGCGTCATGGTTGTGTTGCCTGCTATCGTTATGGTTGAGATTTCATCGGGATCTATTTTTGAACGTGCGATGATTTTGCGGATGACCTTGTTGATGGTTTCCATAACCACCTCGTGCAGCCGTTGGAGACCACCCGGTTTTTCGGCATACACGATACGGCTGATCACATCCTCGCCGTAGCTGATTTGACCGTTAAAATCACCGTATTGAGCAAGTGTATGGCCGGTTATGAGGTCGATTAACTGTCCATAGATGGTCGTTGTCCCGACATCCATGGCAACGGCAAAATTACGTCCGGTTTTATCTCCCGGTTGAACATTGACGATCCGTGTTCTTCCGCCGCCTTCGCGAACCGGTCGCACCAGTGTGGCCGTGATTTTAAAATCACCTTCGCGCAGTACGGCCGGGATTTTGCGAATCACCGAAAAATCGACTTCGAGACGGTGTTCGTCATGACTTAGTTTTAAAAACCCGATCAGGCGGGAGACATCCGGAAGATTGTCCTGTGCAGACGGGGCCGGGAGTTCCAAGTACTTTTTTTCAACCGGCGGTAAAAAAAGCCCCTTATCTTTTAATTCCTCCAGCTTGATTCCCCGAATGTGAGCAATCCTACGCGATGTTGTCTGCATTTCGAGGACACTGGCATCGATGGCGGAATCAACCGGAACACGTACCGTCAGATCGCTTTTAACTTGCGAGAGGCAAGCCTGCCGGTAACCCTTGGCCATATCATTTTCATCTAGCTTTTCACTGATGCCCCCCTCGACTTCACCTTCTTCAATGGTTACCCGACACTTGCCGCATACACCTGCGCCTCCGCACGACGCATTAATATGCACACCCAGATCCATGGCGGCGCGAATCAGATTTTCACCATCTTCAACGTCAATCGCTTTATTGTGTGGAAGAAATCTAATTTTGTGCATTTTCATCATTTCCTTTGCTCAAGTGAATATAATGGCACGCTAAAGTGTCCGCTACTCTATTAACTCACCCACACCCTCCATTTCTTCGGAAGGCAATTTCTCAACTTTTCTCAACTTGCGCTCAATCGCCCGCGTGCGGACTTCGGCTTTTTCAATCGTGTTACTCGCTTCCTGAAGTTTCTTTTTGGTTTTGGCCAAGACCTCACCGAATTTACCAAATTCGGTTTTGACTTCACCCAGAATCTCCCAGACTTCACTGGAACGCTTTTCAATGGCCAATGTTCGAAAACCCATCTGGAGACTGTTCAACAATGCGGCCAGAGTTGTGGGACCCGTTACCACCACCCGGTGTTCGCGCTGGACAAAATCGCACAGCCCGGGCCGCCGCAACACTTCGGCATACAATCCTTCGACCGGTAAAAACATAATTCCGAAATCGGTCGTATGCGGCGGATCGATATATTTTTCACGAATAAATCTGGCCTCAGCCTTGATTCTTGTTTCCAGGCTTTTGATCGATCGATCGGCGAGCTCCTTATCAGCCGCTTCCTGGGCGTCGACCAGTTTCTGGTAGTCTTCCTGCGGAAATTTTGAATCGATGGGGAGCCATACCACATGCTGTTTGTCTTCGTCCTGCCCCGGCAGCTTGATGGCGAATTCCACCCGTTCGTTGCTGTTCGTTTTGGTTTTAACGTTAACATCGTACTGATCGGGGGTCAGTATCTGCTCCAAGATATTGCCGAGCCGAATCTCACCCCAAGTTCCCCGTGTTTTTACATTGGTCAAAACCTTCTTTAGATCGCCGACCCCGGAAGCCAATGTCCGCATTTCTCCCAAACCCTTGTAAACAGCCTCCAAACGCTCGCTGACCTGTTTGAACGATTCGCCGAGCCGCTTTTCTAAAGTTGTTTGGAGTTTTTCATCCACCACGGCTCTCATCTGATCCAGTTTGCGGCTATTGTCTTCCTGCAATGCACGCAGATGATGCTCTACGGTCTGGCGCATCGCCTCCAGTTTTTCTTCGTTAAGCTTGGTCAGATCCATAAATTGTCTCGAAAACGAATCGAGTTGATTTTTTTGCATTCCAGCATTTTCTGTCATCCGTTTCAGAAGTGAATCGCTTGAAACTGTCAGCGTCTTGCTTAGCTCTTCGCGCGACTGGCGGGCATTTTGGGTCCCCTCAGTCCGGCTCCGATCCGCCTCGTCTTTGATCAAACGATCAATTTGCGCATACCGCCCTTCAAGCTCGGCCAGCTGTTCCGTAAGCTTTAGCAATTCGTTTTCGGGTTTTCTTTTATACAGAAAGATCAACAGCAAAACCGAACCAACTGAAATTAAAAGGAGTATGATCAGCAATATTTCATTCATGACGTAATCCTTGTTTGTAAGCTTCTTTTTTAGGTTTTATTAGCTGTTTTGGTGTACGACCAAATGCTTGCTTCTGCTTTGATGACATGTTAAATTGCGACCCTCCTTTTGATTTAAAATCATATAGAAAAGGCGTTCGGGCGTCAAGTTGGCAAAATGACCCGTCTTGGAATCAAATTTTGTTCGCTCCTTTTTGTGTCTTTCCTGATTTGGTTTTTAATTCCTGCTGAGACTCATGCGACTAAAATCCGCAAACCGGTTTGGTCGGGTCAATTCTATCCCGCCCAAGCCGATCAACTGCGGCAGATGATCGACACCCTGACGCAACAGGCCCAAAAGACGCCTTTTCAAATTCCGGCCGGGAAAAATCTCAAAGCGCTGATCATGCCCCATGCCGGATATATTTATTCAGGCCTGACCGCTGCTCACGTCTCGCGGGTGCTACATAAACATCAATTCCGCAAAGTCATTTTGATGGCACCGGATCATCGCATCGGCTTTGCCAACGGTATGATCAGTGATGTGGATGCCTATCAAACGCCTCTGGGTCGAATTCAACTCCATTCCGAGGCCTCAAGGCTGCGAATGTCATCGCCGCTGTTTGGTTCCAACGCCGCCTCAGATCAAAAAGAACACGCTGTGGAAGTGATTTTGCCGTTTTTACAGCATTATCTCAAACGCTTTGAGCTTATACCCATGGTCATGGGCCGTGGCCATATCGGGAAAATGGCTCAAGCCCTCACCCCTTATCTTGACCCCAAAACGCTCATTGTGGGCAGCTCCGATTTATCCCATTATCTCCCTTATCAGGAGGCGGTTAAAAAAGATACCCAAACCATCCAAATGATTTTAAACCTTCAAGCCGAAAAACTGGCTGAGATCGAAAATAGTGCCTGCGGAAAAATTCCTATCCTAATTTTGATCCGACTGGCCCGCCAATTTAACTGGCAGCCGGTTTTACTCCATTATGCCAATAGCGGTGATACCGCCGGAGGACGCAGCCGGGTGGTGGGGTACACGGCCATCGCCTTTTATGGAGGAAATCCCATGCAAAACAATGATGCTATTTTTAAACCGCAACAGGGGCAAGCCCTCGTCAAGCTGGCCCGTCATACACTGATGCAAAGGCTTCGCCCCGACCAAGACAATGAACGCCTAATAAGCGACGCTCTGAATGAGGCCTGCTTCCAAAAACAAGTCGGGACCTTTGTAACCCTAAAGAAAAAAGGAGCCTTGCGGGGGTGTATCGGGAATTTGACCGCCTCTGAATCGATTCTGGAAAGTGTCAAACGCAATGCCATAAGTGCCGCTTTTCAAGACCCCCGTTTTCCGCCTTTAAAAGCCCGGGAATTGGATCAGATCGATATTGAGATCAGCATCCTGACCGAACCGCAATCGCTCGCTTACACCGATAGTATCGATCTCCTTTCCAAGTTGCGAACCCATATCGACGGTGTCATTATCCGCCATCGGGGCGCCAGCGCAACGTTTTTGCCGCAGGTTTGGGAGCAACTCCCGCGCAAAGAGGACTTTCTGAATCATTTATGCCAAAAAGCCGGTCTTGGGTCCGACATGTGGCGTACATCCAAACTGAAAGTATTGACCTATCAGGTTCAATATTTTGATGAAGAAAAATGAAATTGCGATTCTGCGCGTTGTCATTGCCACGGGAATTGCGTCGGTCGTATTTCAGTTGGTGGCCATTCGTGAATTCCTGGCCCAGTTCCGCGGCAACGAATTTGTCATTGCCCTGATCCTTTTCAGCTGGTTGATCTTAGGCGGTATGGGTACCCTTGCCGCACGTCTTTTAATGCGCAGGGCGACTTCCGCCGACCTCGGCCGACTCGGCTGGCTCTCTTTGATTCTGGCCGGGTTAGCTCCCGTTGAAATCCACGTCTTTCGCCAGCTGCGAGATATTGTCTTTGTTCACGGGAGTTCAGTTGGATTCTATCCCACCCTGATTTATATCTTTGTGACCGTGGCGCCCTATGCCCTTTTAATCGGTTTTGTACTCCCCTATAGCCTGTTTGTTTTAAGAACCCGAATTCCGGATTATCCCGGAGCAAGAGTTTATATCACGGACAATCTCGGCGATGTGAGTGGCGGAATTCTTTTCTCTTTTGTTTTGGTCTATCTCGTTTCTCCGCTCAAGGCGATTCTTTTTTCCAATCTTTTCCTCCTGACGGCGGCCCTGTTTCTTTTCCCGCCAAAATTCAGATGGCGCCCCGGCGTTATGATCGGTACCCTAACAACACTGACAATCCTGGTTACGGGAGTGGCATTGGAACCCGCTTCGCTTGCACCGGCCGAAGGACGGTTGGTCCACTATCGCGAATCGCGTTACGGCCGTATTACCGTGCATCAACATATGGAACAGTTTACCCTTTTTAGGGACGGGGTACCCGCCACCAGCACCCAGAACTTCGCCCGGGCCGAGGAAAGCATTCATTATCCTATTTCACAGCTGGATCGGTTGAATCATGTACTCATGATTTCCGGCGAAAGCGGAATGTTGCAGGAATTGCAGAAATATCGCCCCCAAAGTGTGGATTTCGTGGAATTGGACCCGGAAATAAGCACCGTCCAGTTTCGATTTGGGCTGATCAAAAAAATTCCCCGCTTAACGGTCATCCACCAAGATGCGCGCGCTTATCTGAGCGGTTCAAGAAAAATCTACGATGCCATTATTGTCAATCTGCCCGAACCCGACACGTTTCAAATTAATCGTTTTTATACCGACGAGTTTTTCAATCTGGTCAAGCGCCGCCTCACCCCATCCGGTGTACTCAGTTTCTCCATGCAAGGGTTCGACAACTATCTTGCCGAGCCCCAGCGTCAAAAGCTTTCTACGGTTTACAATACGGTGCTGAATCATTTTCAGCACATATTGTTGCTGCCCGGGCAGCAGGTATTGTTTGTGTGCCGCAATCTTCCCGTTGGAAAGGATGTTCCTGCAAGGCTTTCCCAAAAAGGGATTGCGACCCGCTACATCAGCCGCTATTTTTACGGCAACCTTACCCGTCGGAGAATTGACCGGCTCAATGCGCTCATGGATCCCGGCGCCCCCCGAAACAGTGATATTTATCCACGTTTGATGCGGATTATGTTTTCGCAATGGTTTTCCAAGTTTGCGACTTCTCCGCTGGGTTTTATGATTGCATTATCCATTCTAACCTTGATTTATCTGATCCGGATAACACGGGCGGAGTTTGTGCTCTTCTCCACCGGTTTTATGACCATGGGTAGCGAAATTCTGGTTATTTTTGCTTTTCAGATTTTTTTCGGTTATATTTATTTCCAGATCGGAGTCATCATCACCGTTTTTCTGGCCGGGCTTTTACCGGGAGCCTGGATCGGAGACCGCTGGCGTCAAAAGGGCAAAAAGCTTCTGGGCCTGACGGATGCGATTTTAATCGTCCTGTTGATCATTCTGATACTGGCGTTGACGCGCATCGGATATCGGCTGCCGATTGCCTTTTATCTTCTTTTCGGCTTTTGTGTTTCACTGGCCTGCGGCTTTCAGTTCCCCGTGGCATTGCATTTGAGCGGCGGAGACAATCCGGCTGTCGCCCGTTCATTTTCAGCCGATTTGATCGGTGCGGCTTGCGGAACCTTGATTACGAGTGTTGTGCTGATCCCGTATCTGGGGATTGTTTGGACCACGCTGGCGTTGATCGGGTTAAAGGGCATTAGCATGTTTATCATCACCAAATAATGTCTATTCAGAAATGTTCTTTTTTGCGTTGTACGGCGTTCTCCGCGGGTTTCCGGTTGCGACGTACACTGA
>CAZHAH010000021.1:0-51033 GCA_964530095.1 uncultured Desulfobacteraceae bacterium
TAGCGATTTTATTCATTTTTTTTGAAATTTCTTCTGAATTCAGTTCGAGCTTACTATTATTCAAATAGATTTAATACATTCCTTGTCGCCTATGAGTTAAGGACGGAAGGTTTTTTCTAGCCGCTTCTAAATAATCCAAATCAATTTCTGCAATGGCTACCGACTCCATGTTTGGCGCACGAGCCAGCACGGTTCCCCAAGGATCGACGATCATACTATTTCCGTAGCATTCCCGGTTTACCGGGTGGAAGCCCACCTGTGCAGCAGCGATAACATAACTCAAATTTTCGATGGCTCTGGCCCTAATAAGTACTTCCCAGTGGGCTAAACCTGTATGTAGCGTAAACGCAGCAGGTATGGAAATAATCTGACTCCCCATGTTAGAAAGCTTACAATAAAGTTCCGGAAATCGTATATCGTAACAAATAGTGAGCCCAATGGTTGCCGAATCTGTCTCTACACCTACAACCTCCTTCCCGGGAAGAACACTGGCCGATTCTTCGTATGGTGGATGCCCTTCAACGACGATATCAAAAAGATGTATTTTTCTGTATCGGGCAAGGATTTTTCCTTCAGGATCAATAATCACACTGGTATTGTAAACTTTATCCGCCTGGGGGCTTACCTCAAAGATACTTCCGGCTATAATGTACATTTTATGATGTATAGCCTTATTAATCATTCTCTGGATGGTAGGTCCCGGAATCTCCTCAGCTTGCACAACTTTTTGGTCTCCGGGGCCAAGAAAATTGAACATTTCCGGTAGCACCGCCAACCTTACTCCCTTATCCGAGGCAAAATCGATAAGGCGTTCTGCGCATTGTAAATTCTTTTCCTTATTATCTTGAGAGTTCATTTGAATTGCTGCAGCAAGCATAATATTTCCCCTTAAAGTTGAAATTTTTCACTTTTCACAAAAGCAACCATCCGTTCCACTGCTCGTTTGAAAGCCTTCTCTCCCTTCTCAGCCGTCCCGGCCGTTCCGTCTCCCAAGTCGCCTGTATCGGTGGTTTCGGTGAAGGGCCGGTAGACGATGAATTCGGGATAGGCCTTAGGTGTTCCTGGTGTGTGGACGGCCTTTTCCATCTGGACCAGTTCAGGCGCAACGTGCAGCAGCATGCTGGTCCCTGCTTCACTAGCGTGACCATGGGGCAAATCACTCTCCCACAGATCCTCGGTTAAGGGTTGTATGAAGCGCCACGTGTCCACCTGGGCACAGATCACCTTGCATTCCTCCTGAAGTTGCCTTGCCAGTTGACTTATCGGAGCGACGTTGCCGAGGTGGGAATTAATAAAGAGCAGTCGACGAAAGCCCCAGTGAATCAGGCTACGGGCGATATCTCCGATATAGGCTTTTAGCGATTCGGCCGATACCCACAACGTTCCCGGAAACGCATTGAGACTCTTTGATTCCCCAACCGGCACCAGGGGTGCAATCGCAGCGGGGACCCGTTCTGCAAGCGCTCTTGCTAGTGCCAGAGCCACAATGCCGTCGGAGCCATTTGGGAGATGTTGGCCGTAGACTTCAACTGCACCGGCTGGAATGATCGCCAGATCGGTTTTTTTGCGCAGGGCATCTATCTGTAGCCAGGTCATATGTGCCAATTCAGACATAATTTTAATCTCCTTTTTCCGTTTTAAACATCCGGTTCAAAGTGAGCAAAAGCGGGAACGGACAATATTCCACCTTTTCTTCCGCCAATATTGTCAAACTCGGATCTACCCCTATGGCAAAACATCGCTCAAAATGAATCTTGTAGCAATACGCAATTTTTCAAAAGCATCCACGCGAGCCTGTTTCAAAAGAGAGAATGTCAATCCTGGCTAAATCTTCAATCAATTTCGAGGCCGTAGATCTGTTTTGCAGTTTTCAGCGAAATTTTGTCCTCTTCCAAATCGTGTTTGATAGGCTTTTCCGACCTTTCCTTCGGATCGCCATAACCGCCGGCACCCGGGGTGATAATGACCAGAGCGTCACCGGCTTTGAGTTGGCTGGGCCGATCGGGCGGCGGGCCCTGCGTATTCCGTATGATAGACAGAGAGCCCTTTCCCCCCTCTTGGCCGCCGAAAATACCCCAGGGAGCGACATCTGATCTAGTTGACGAATAGCGAAAATCGGCTTCAGAGTCCATGATCCGGATTTCTCGGAGTAATCCTAAACCGCCACGACATTTACCCGGCCCCCCGGAGTCCCTGACAAGCTCATATCTTTCTATTAATAATGGATATTCCTGTTCCATAGCCTCCACTGGAAGATTGGAAGTGTTCGTGACGTGAACCTGAACACCGTCCAGACCGTCCTTCGTCGCTCTTGCCCCGAAGCCGCCACCCAGGGTTTCAAGATAAGTATAGACTTGATTGGTACGTGGATGAATACCGACAAGACTGATAGATGTATTGGCGCCGTTATGGGCGGCGGTAACTCGATCGGGAAAAGCCTCGGCCAGGGCGCCATAGATCAGATCGACAATTCGCTGACAAGTCTGGGTCCGGGAATTCACAGCGGCCGGACTGACCGCATTGACGATGGATCCTTCCGGGGCGGTCACGGCAATGGGCCGGTAAAATCCAGCGTTCGGTAGGATGGTCGGATCGACCAGGGTCTTAACGGCATAATAGACCGTTGCCAACAAGGCTGTCCAGACGATGTTGAGCGAATGGCGCCCTTGGGGTGGATTGCCCGTGAAATCCAGATGTATTTTGTCGCCCTTTATTTCTATTTCGACCTTTAGTTCCAGAATTTTCTCCAGGAGGGGATTGTCGAATCGATCCGAAAAGGTGTATACACCATCGGGGATTGCAGCGATGCCTGCCATAGTCTTTCTTTCGGCGTAATCCAACAGGGCATGCCCGGCTTTGAGTAAGGTTTCTTCGCCGTATCGACCGCACAACTCCAGGAATCGTTTCTCCCCCAGCCGGTTGGCCGCAAACTGGGCCTGAAGATCGCCCTGCCTCTCCTGCGGCACCTGACAGTTGTTGAAAATCAAATCGAGGATGTCGGACTGTAATTTTCCCTCTTTAAAGATCCTGATGGGGGGAATGCGGATGCCTTCCTGGAATATGTGAGCATTGCCGCGGTCCATAAAGTCCGCGTGGTGTGCCAGGTTGGCCACGAAGGCAGTCAATTCATTCTGCCAGAAAATTGGAGATAAAACGGTGATGTCCGGCAAATGGGTGCCACCGCCGGTGTAAGGATCATTTGCGATAAACATGTCGCCCGGAGCGATCTCCTCAGCCGGATAACGGCTCAAGACGGCCTGGACGATCCCCAAGAGGGAACCCAAGTGGATGGGAATGTGTTCTGCCTGGGCCAGCGTTTGGCCCCGGGCATCAAAGAGCGCGGTTGAGCAATCTCTTCGCTCCTTAATATTGGTCGAGTAAGATGATTTGACCAGAGCTTCGCCCATCTCTTCGACCAAGGAAATAAAGGCGTTGCCTAGTACCTCAATACCGATCTGATCCAATTCAATCGACATCAAATGATTCCTCTCACGTATTGATAATAAGGTTCAGATATTCATCTATCTCAGCAGTGTGACCGGGAAGAAGGATGGTCGTCGTGTCCATCTGTTCAATCATTGCCGGTCCGGAGATTCTGTTTCCCGGTGATAGGTCATCTCGCCAATAAATATCGCAAGTCACCCACCCTCCCAGATCGTGACCGAAATAGATCTGACGGTTGTCTCGAACCTGAGCCCGCGCGAGTGGTTGGGTAGACCGTTGAGGGCTTAAGTTTATCTTAGGTCTTAGCCCCAGCGCCTCGACCCGATAGGTGATAAGTTGCGTCGGCGCCGCCGGATTGAAATAACCGTAGTTCTGTTCGTGCATCCGAAAGAAGGACTCCATCAGTGCGTTCATATCGCTTTTAGACAATTTGTTTTCCGGCATCGGGATCGTTAGTTCGAAGTTTTGCCCCTGGTAACGCATGTCCACCGAAGAGCGAAAAGTCTGTTGTTCAGGGGGCAAACCTTCTGCCGAAAGCCAGGCCCTTGCCTGATTTTCCAGCTCTCGATAAATGTCGTTTATCTCCTTAAGATTTTCCGATTCGGGTGAAAGTATTTTGGTCCTGGTAAAATCCGAGCGCATATCAGCCACCAGGATGCCGAAGGCGCACTCAATGCCGGGGTATTTCGGGATAAGGATACGGTTAATGTTCAACTCACGGGCGATCCAACCGGCGTGGAGAGGTCCGGCTCCCCCAAAACCGACGAGGGTGAAATTGCGGGGGTCATAACCGCGCTGAACCGAAATCACCCGAATGGCTCTGACCATATTCGCGACAACGAGGGCGATAACCCCCCTGGCAACATCCATCATCTCCAGACCGAGCTTGCCTGCCAACTCCGCAACAGCCTTTTTAGATGCATCGGCATCGATGGTCATTCGGCCACCGAGTAGGTGTTTAGGATTCAGTGTCTGAAGAACGACGTTGGCATCGGTTACCGTAACATTTGTCCCCCCTCTTCCGTAACAGACCGGGCCTGGCTCGGATCCGGCGCTCTGCGGCCCCACTTTGAGATGTCCCCCGCTGTCTATCCATGCGATACTCCCTCCGCCTGCACCCACCGTGTGGACATCGATCATTGGGGTCTTTACAGTATAACCTTCAATGTCTCTCAGGTTGGCTACATGGGGGCGGCAGTTTTCGACCAGACAAACATCGGTGCTGGTGCCACCCATATCGAAGGTAACAATGTCATTAAAACCCGCCAAGCGGGAAGTATCTGCCGCACCGATCACGCCGGTACTCGGCCCGGAAAGAACTGTTTTTACGGGATTTTCCCTGGCCTTGGTTGTGGATATGAGACCGCCGTTGGACTGGGTGATATAAACCTTGGTTGTTATGTCCAAATCCTTGACCCGTCGCTCGAGCTGGATGATATAGTGATCGATTTTTGAACCCAGATAGGCGTTTACCACGGTTGTGCTCAGACGCTCGTACTCCCTGAATTCGGATACGACCTCGTGGGACACCGATACGTATGCCTCGGGAAACATTTCTGTTAAAATTGCCTTTAACCGGTTTTCATGAATCGGGACGAGGTAAGAATGGAGCAGACAGACAGCGACTGCTTCAGCACCGGCTGCTTTCAGTTCTATCACCGCTTTCCGGGTCTCATTCTCATCGAGCGGAGTCAGTATTCGGCCGTCACTGTATACCCTCTCGTTTACCTCCAATCGAAGATTCCGGGGAACGAGAGGTTGGGGTTTATCTACCTGGGGATCATAGAGATCGGGTCTTGTCTGACGAGCAATTTCAAGCAGATCCCTGAATCCCCGAGTCGTAATTAACCCGGTCAATGAGCCGGAATGTTGGATAAGCGTGTTGGTTGATACCGTAGTCCCATGGGCTAGATAGACCACGTCCTGGCCCGTCACCTTTAATTGTCTCAAGACAGAGGTCAGTCCAAGTGCGATACCCTCCGATGAATCTTTTGGGGTGGAGGGGAGCTTCTCAATAGTGATTTGCTCAGATTCTTCCTCAAACACACAGATGTCGGTGAAAGTCCCTCCGACATCAACACCAATACGCAATCTATGCATAAGTTTTTACTCCTCTTCGTAATTCCTGCACCTGCTGTATTGCCTGCCGGAGCCGAGAAGGATAATCGGATGTTTAAAGCCTGAGCCGTGGATCCAAGACGTCCCTCAGACCGTCTCCCAGGATGTTAAATGCGAGGACAGTCAGAGCCACGGCTGCTGACGGCCATATGACCAATAACGGCTTGATATCCATTAAATCCCGAGCGCCGCTGAGCATGTTGCCCCATGTCGGGGTCGGAGGGGGTGGGCCCATTCCCAGAAAACTCAACCCTGTTTCGAGTAGGATGGCAGTACCGATGCTCAAGGAGAACAGCACGATGATAGGGGCTGTAATGTTTGGCAGTATGTCTTTAAAGATGATACGCCAATGCCGTGCGCCGATGGATCGCGAGGCCTTGACGAAGTCGTTCTCCTTAACGGACAGGCTGGTGCTGTAGGCGATACGGGCAAAGCGCGGAATATAGAGGATGCCGATAGCGGCGATGATATGCGGCACACCGGTTCCGACAAAGGCGACAATGGCAATTGCAAAAAGGATGGGCGGAATGGACATGAGAATGTCCATCATTCGCATAATCAGGTTGCCGACGAAGCCGCCCGCGTATGCTGCCATCGCGCCCAGCAACACACCGAAAACACTTGCTATCAATACAGAATACGCGGCAATTTGAACGGAAATCCGAACGCCGTAAATCAACCGACTGAAGATGTCCCGACCGAATTCGTCGGTCCCCAGCAGATACTCCCGACCAGGATTTGCAAAAGCCTTGGATGGATGCATCTGGGTGGGATCATGGGGCGCCAGAACCGGTGCTAAAAGAGCTGCAAAGAGGATAACCGCTACCGTGATACCGCCGGCAACAACCCGTCTGTTGCTCAAAAACCGATCCATGCCATTCAATCTCCTTCATTCATTGATATGATATTCGCGGATCGAGCCATGCGTTGATAATGTCAACACCCAGGTTAATCAGGATGAACCCGCCCGACATCACCATGACCACGCCTTGAACCA
Source organism: uncultured Desulfobacteraceae bacterium (assembly GCA_964530095.1). GTDB lineage: Bacteria > Desulfobacterota > Desulfobacteria > Desulfobacterales > CAZHA01 > CAZHAH01. The sequence continues at coordinate 6,560 of CAZHAH010000021.1, forward strand.
TCGGATAGTCTCGCTGCCAGACGCCCTGAATAAGCAGAGAGCTGAGACCGGGCCAGTTAAAGACATACTCGACAACCACCGTACCCCCGATCAGGGTTCCGATTTGCATACCGGTCAAGGTAACAATCGGAATGAGAGCGTTTCGTAGGGCTTGTTGATAGTTGATTACCAATTCGGTCAGCCCTTTGGCGCGGGCGGTCCTTATATAGTCCTGTCGAAGAACCTCCAGCATGGCGGATCGAGTCATTCTTAAAACGATCGCTCCCAATGCCAGCCCCAATGACAAACTTGGGAAAAAGAGTAGCTGCAGGTGCTCCAATGCATTCTGATTGAAGCTGATGAATCCCCCCAGAGGAAGCCATTGGAGATAGAGACCGAATACCAGGATAAGCATCGTACCGACTACGAAGTTGGGTAGCGACAATCCAATCAGCGAAAAGGTGGTCACCACCAGGTCATATCGACTGTTGCTTTTGATGGCTGCCAATATACCGCCGGGGAGCCCTACCAGCGTGGCTATTATCAGAGCGCCGATGCAGAGTTCAATGGTTTGAGGAAGCTGACGCAAAATGTCGTCTATTACCTTTCTCCCGGTGATCGGGGAAATACCAAAATCCCCTTGCAGTATTCTGCCTATCCACTGCGTATATTGTTTGTGAATCGGACGATCTATACCGAGGAGATGACGCAGTGCGGCCCGCTGTTCGTCCGTTGCACCTTCTCCGCCCTCGGTTGCCAGAAGAACATCGACCGGATCGCCGGGGACCAGATGAATAAGGAAGAAAATGATCGTCCCGACGCAAATAACCATAACCATCGAAATTAAAATGCGCTTAATAATGTAATATAGCATATAATTGTTGCATTAAGGATCGACCGGCCCGCGTCAGACGGCGGGCCGGTCTCTGTCGATTATTTATCGAGCCAGGTAACTTCCAAAGTCCGCGAAGAATCATAAATTCCGGGTATATGGATATACCCTTTGACATAGGCCTGTGCTCCCTCGGCCTGCTCCCGCCACGCCAGAAAAATGAGCGGGCTCAATTCAAGAAATCGCTTCTGGACTTGGGCGTAGATCTCTTTTCTCTTTTTAGGATCCATCTCGAAGGCGCCTTCATCCATCAGTTTATCGATCTGGGGGTTACTGAACTGACAGGACCTAGAATAATACCCACCGGTTTTGACAAACTTGGTCATGCTGCTCGGATCCCGGTACGGCAGCATCGTACCCATCACCATAACATCGAACTGATTTGCCAACTGCCGCTTGACCACGGTAGCCCAATCGACCAGCTCAAGGTCACAATCGATGCCGGCCGCTTTGAAATAGGCTTGGAGAATTTCACCGGTGCCCTTGTGCATCCCGTATTGATGGGTTGCCAGAACCGTCATTTTAAAACCGTTTGAATAGCCGGCCTCTGCCAGGAGTTTCTTCGCTTTTTCGACGTTGTAGCCGTATGTATTATCCAGGTCGGTGACGTGCTCCGGCCAGCTCGGCGGATAAGCCATCCCACCGATTACTGAACCCCGGCCAAAGAAGACGCTGTTGACAATAGCTTTACGATCAACCGCCCAGGCCAAGGCTTGGCGGACCTTGATGTTGTCCAGCGGCGCTTTTTTCACGTTGCACAGAGCCAGCATAAACAACATGCCCTTGTCGCTGAGCAGCTTCAGTTTATTATTCCGTTCGACCGCCTTCATCTGCTTCCACGGGACGTACCCCATTAGATCGATCGCTCCGGATCTCAATGCGGTCACCCGGGTGGTGCCGTCCTTGTAAAAGACAAAGTCAATGCCGTCCAAGTAGGGCAATCCTTTCTTGAAATAGTTTTTGTTTTTTTCAACCTTCAGATGAACCGCCGGCGTGTATTCGCCCAGCTTGAAAGGGCCTGTGCCCATCAGCTTTTTATTCAGGTCAGCTCCGCCTTCAACAAAAGCCTTTGAGACAATTTTTGCGGTGGTGGATGCCAGGATGTTGAGAAAGGCCGGAGAAGGGCTCTTAAGAATAAAACGGACGGTGTCTTTATCGACTATCTCGATTCGATTGATGAGATTTACCAAATCCTTGTGGTTCGCAGCGGCCGACTTGGGGTTCAGGATACGCTCGAAGCTGAATTTGACATCTTCCATCGTCAACCTTTCCCCGTTGTGCCAGTAGACATTGTCATGAAGGTGAAAGGTATATGACTTGCCGTTGTCGGACACCTCGTAGGATTTGGCGAGGTCATAGTCAATTTTATAGTCTTTCCAATATCTAATTAAACCGTTGTAAACCTGGTTCTTTACCACCATGGCTGCCGTCCCACCGGCTGATTTCTGGGGATCAAAATTGGGTGGATCCGTGGACAACCCATACTTGAGGATACCGCCATATTTCGGGTTCTTTGCCAGCGTTGGGCCGGCTGATACAATGAGCAAACTAAGAATTCCGATAACCAATGACACGGTAAGATACGTTTTTTTAGCCATTTTAAATCTCCTTTCCATTTAAATGGTTACAAAAATTAGGGCCTTAACTCTCCCCTGCCCGCATGTTACCCCAAACGCCCTTTATTTAAATGAGGCCATGTCCGAATACAGATGGCACCTTACTTTCCAGCCGAGTACGCATTCTCGCATACGGGGCATTTCCGCCGAACAGATGTCCTGCACCTCGGGACAGCGCGGGTGAAAGTGACACCCGCTCGGCGGAGAAATCGGGCTCGGCACCTCGCCTCCAAGGATTCGCTTTTCCCGGATGCGTATCGGATCCGGCGCCGGTGACGCGTATATCAAAGCCTTTGTATAAGGATGTTTAGGATTTTCGTATAGCGATTTTCCGTCGGCTATTTCAACGATTCGGCCCAGATACATGACCGCTATTCGATTGGAGATGAATCGAACCACGGTCAAATCATGGGATATAAACAGATAGGTGAGATGATACTTTTGCTGTAGATCTAACAGCAGATTCAATACTTGGGCTTGGACAGAGACATCGAGAGCGGATACCGGTTCGTCGCAAACGATCAGCTTTGGATTCAATGCCAACGCTCTGGCGATTCCGATGCGTTGCCGTTGGCCGCCACTGAATTCATGAGGGTAACGGGTAGCCGCTTCAGGGTGAAGTCCGACGACCTCAAGCAGTTCGAAAACCCTTTTCAATTGTTCCTTTTTTGTCCCCATACCATGGACGATCATCGGGGCCCGGATAATGCTGCCCACGCTGAGTCTGGGATTCAGCGAGGAAAAGACGTCCTGGAAGATAACCTGTATCTGTCGCCTAATCGGAAACAACTGGTTATGGCTGAATTGAACGATGTCTTTGCCATCAAAATAGATCGAACCGGATGTCGGATTCTTGAGCCGGAGAATGAGCTCGCCGAGAGTCGTTTTGCCACAACCGCTCTCCCCGACCAGACCGTATGTCTCCCCTTTTTTAATTTCAAGATCGACCCCGTCGACGGCCCGCACCACCCCCTTTGACCGGGTGAAAAGGCCGCTTTTCACAGTGAAAAGTTTTTTGAGGTTTTTCGTAACTACCAAACCGTTCGCATTCATGAGTCGAAATTCCAACACCGCACCAGGTGTCCGTCGTCAATCATTCTGATTTCCGGTTCATCGGTGACGCACTGATGCGTTGTTTTTTGGCATCTATCTGCGAATTTACATCCCGCCGGCAGATCGGAGAGGGCGGGAACCATTCCGGGGATGACATATAACCGTCTCCCCGCTTCGTTCTGACCGTGGGTTTTCGGAACCGCATTCATTAATCCAATCGTATAAGGATGCAACGGTTGACTGTAGAGGATCTTTACTTCAGCGGTTTCGACCACCTTACCGGCATACATAACCACAACCCGTTGTGCGTTTTCGGCGACAATCCCCTGATCATGCGTGATGAGGATAATCGAGGTGCCGATGTCCTCTTTCAGCTGGTTCATCAACTCCAGAATTTGCGCCTGAATCGTCACATCGAGTGCGGTCGTCGGCTCGTCGGCTATCAGCAGTTTGGGCCGACATGACATGGCCATGGCAATCATTACCCGCTGCTTCATCCCGCCGCTCATTTGATGGGGATAATCCCGGATGCGCAATTCAGGAGATGGTATGCCGACCAATCTCAGCATTTCGATGGCCTGGTGATGTGCCTCCCGTTTTGACAGCCCCTGGTGGAGCCGGATTGCCTGGGCGATCTGATGCCCGACGCGAAAGACAGGATTCAGGGATGTCATCGGTTCCTGAAAGATCATAGATATATCGTTACCCCTGATCTTTCTTAACTGCTCTTCGGTCGACTCGACCAGATTCATATTCAGGAAATGGATTTGCCCGCCAACGATTCGAGCAGGCGGTACGGGAATTAGGCGCAGGATGGAAAGTGCGGTGACGGTCTTTCCGCACCCCGACTCACCGACGATGCCGAGGGTCTCTCCCTCGTTGACATTAAGATCAACACCGTCGACCGCTTTTGCTATTCCTTCGTTGAGGAAAAAGTGAACGCTTAAATCGGAGATATCAAGTAAAACCCGGTCGGACAAAACGCATCTCCTATCATGGATGTATCTAATCCCGAATACATAATCTAATAACGGGTTTTTAGGTCGATCCCACAGCAGAAGTTACAGGCGGTTTTAAAGTTCATATTGAGCAATATTTGTATGTTTTCTAACAGGAAACCGGGGCAGAGAAATCGTCTGAATTCCCTTAAGCCCAATAAGGCTGATCCCAGAGTTTTAAGTTATGCCCCAGGCCTTTTTCCTGAGCCCTTTGATAGACACGCCATGCCCATGCAATATCCTCTGTAATCATACCACCTGTCGCCAGAATCATCCTGTCATTATCCGAAAGGCGGCCCGGTATCTTTCCGGCCACAATTTCACTCAACTCAACAATATCTGAATCCTTAATCCGATCATCCGTAATGAGTTGATGAAGAGACCAGTGCAGTGGTCGCCAAGGGATGTCCGGTGCCAGTCTCTCCCTGTCATGGCGCAGATCAAGGTGCATCGGCCAATAGTCAGCCACAACAGTGGTATTAAGCCACAGTTTTTCCTCGATCTCGGTATCGGCGGACAGCCCGAAATAACTGCCTGGTTTAAACCATTCATCCCTGAAAACAGGGGGATTATGGCCTGCTGTTGCCGTGCTTACCGCATCGGCTTCGGTCACGGCTTCCTCAAGGCTTTTTACTGCACGAACGTCAAGTTCAAGTTTCGATCCCATCTCTTCACAGAATTCTTCAGCCCGTTTCTGATTGATGTCGAATACCCTGACCTTTTTTAAACCGGGCATTCCGGCGGCAATGGCCATAAAGCTGGTTTTACTGATCACCCCTGCACCGATGATACCAGCCGTATCCGCCCCCGGTCGGCACAGGTATTTCGCCCCCAAACCGATGACTGCCCCGGTTCGCATGGCGCTAATTAGATTGCCGTCCATTAGGGCCAGCGGTGCACAGGTATCCGGATCGTTGAGCACAACCATAAGCACCGACCGCGGCAAACCGTGTTTGGTTGGATTTTCGATATTCGAACCGTACCACTTCTCACCGACTATATGAAATTCGCCCCCAAGATAACCCACCATGGCCATAAAGCGGCGGTCCGGCCTATAAACCGGCATCCTGGGACCTCTTGGTTCAGAGGGGAAAAAGATTCTGGCTCCATGGTCGCCTTGGGTTGGGCCGGTCATTAAAAAATCACCGCAACCCACAAGTTTAAAGGCCTCCTCCATTGCCTCAATGCAAGCGGGCATATCCAAGACTCCGGCTTCGAGCATGTCTTCTTGTGACAGGAAAAGGAAATCAACTGTTTTACCAGGCATTGTTTTCTCCTATATTTGTGGTCGAGATTCTCCCGGCTGGATAGGCCGTTTCCAGGGAATCGTATAAGGTTGCATTTTTCAAGTTTCGAGTCAGAGAAGCTTCCTTTTACGGATTCTAAAGGAACAGCTTTTCGATTCCGAAACGTGAGATTTAATTGTGAAGGAATTTTCATATCAAATTATATTAGATAAATATTCTTGTCAAGAATTATTTTGTACAAAAATATAAAAATAATATTCATAATGAAACCGACCAATTAAATGATCTGGGAATTCTGACAGGCAGAAATCTTGGTGGCTAAATTGAAGAGTTCCCCGCAGTCCGCCGCGGCGGACAAGGAATCTCCCTCCGTTAAGAAATTTTGTCTAATTTCTGATTCGCTCGCTGTTTCGGTTCAATTCGTGGCAGCAAGGCTGCTAGCGAGAAGCCAGGTCTCCTGTGGAATGATCCCTCGTTTCACCAACCGCTCTCGTACCTGGACTGAGCGCTCTTTCCAGGGAGTGAGGTCCACCTTGAGATAGATGGCTTGATATTTGGATAGGTTGAGGGGTTCGTTTTCCTCCTCCTTTTTTTGGGAGGCCCGGCTGAAATAGGACCCAGCCGCTGTAAAGGCTGTTTCGATCCCCTCCTGTATGGATGGGGGGAGGATCTCATATTTTTGCAGGTTGGCGGCAACAGCTATTCGGGGACAGATATCTCCCAATAGCGTAACATATCTCCCAAATTGACAGAAGCCGTAAGGATAAACGTGTGACTTACGGGTGGATAAAACATCGAATCGACCTTTGCTCCATTCTTTTTTTACATCGGCCCAGGGGATGATTACCGGCTCTGCCCCCATGCCCTTCCAATATTCCGCAAGTGCCGGCGAATCGTATATCCGAACCCGAAGCCCCTTCATGTCCATGGGTGTAATGACCGGCTTCGGGGAAACCAACACCCACTGCACGCCGCGGCGCCAGTTCCATTTGCGATTGAGAAGCTTTATTCCCTTATTCTGTAATGGTATGCGGATAGCCTGCTCGAAGTAATCGCTTTTAAAAAAGGACATCAAATGATCATCGTCATTGAAAACATAAGGAATCGTCAAAATGTTCACGTCCGGGGTAAAGTGATGGAAAAAAAACAGTTCCTCTATGAATATGTCGATTACTCCCTGTTGAAGGAGCTCAACCTGATTTTTAGCAGTGCCCAGCTGTTTGGGGGTCATCTGGACCAACGTTATCCTTCCGTCGGTTCGGCGTCTGATCTCCTTTATAAACCAGTCCAATCCGGCCAATTCCGACGTCGGAATCGTGGTCAGGGTGCCCAAAACCCTGGGAATCGTCAATTCGGTTTGAAAAAGATAGGCCAAGGGTCGTTCCAGTATTCGAGTGAGCCGCGTCAATATGTTGATTGATAGTTTGGCCTTCCCGGTTTCAATTTTAGATAATTGCCCCTGAGATATTCCAGCCTGATCAGCTAAGTCAATCGCCCTTATTCCGGCAGCTACACGTAGTTCCCTGATTCTTACACCAACCGTTTCTTGAATTTTGATCTCGTCAGCAGCGTCAATCATTCTTAGCTCAATATCGATAAACTTTTGAGGTTTATCTCTTTCAGCGTACCCTTAGGCACATTATTTGGGGAATGGTAAATCTAAAATATTGACTATTTATCTTTCGAATGTTTTTGAACAGGCTTGATAACATCAGAAACATAAAATTTGACGATGATGATATTACTGTGAAGAATATTTTTCAAGTGTAATTTTTCTAAAACATTTTTGTTTCTTTCGCTGATTGCTATGAAACCTTATGTTTTTGAAACGTATCAAGAAGGAAAGCATTTTCAGGGCGAATAAATTCCTTTGATTTCAATTCAATAGGAAAATCCGATCCTTTTTCGAAAAATTATAAGGACGGAAGCTATAGGGGTTGCATTGTTGTGGTTTGTATAAAATGAGAGGTTATAATTCTATTCATTCCTCTAAGTCTGAGGACCAACCTTAAATACCACATGGTTGATCCTAACCAGAGGAGAAATAAGAGGATGCTTGGCAAATCCACTATCACATAGTATTTCCGGTAAAATACCGATCAGCTCTTTTGGATTCAGAAGTGACAAGAATTATCACAGAGACAGCTGAAGGAATTTCCCATCGCTTTTGGGTTACCCTTAAAAACTTTCGGTGTACAGATTGAATCTTAGATTGGAATCTGGTTCTGATCGGCCCTTTACTCACCAATTCATGCAATGTTCATCCTAGTCTCCAAAATCATTTTCATCAATTTTGTATTTGGCCTGGATAGTTTTTAACAATCTGTTTTAACCTAACTCTTTATTATTACCATTCCGGATGTCGGAACTTAAAATTTTACGAAATTTAACCTTTAGTCCTTATTTCTTGATTTCATTTAAAATTTCCCTTGACATTTTATCTGAAATAGTGCAAACGTTTGCACAATTATTAAATTGTTGTTTTTATCTGATCTCGAAACTCAATAATAAGCTCCATTTAATTCAATTTAACTGTTTCTTTGATGGAACACTCATTAAAATATTATCAGAAAGAAAAGGCATGATAAAGAAACGGGTCACCATCAAGGACATTGCCACTACTGCCAACCTTTCACCACCAACAGTATCTAGGGCGCTCAACAATCATCCACGGATTAGTGAAAGAACAAAAAAACGAGTTTTAAATCTTGCAAAAAAAATGGGCTATACACCCAATTTAACCGCTCGTGGCCTTGTCAAGCAGAAGTCATTTTTACTAGGTTTATTGGTTTATGATTTTCGAAACCCTTTCTACGCAGCGATTACCCGTTCTATTCAAGAAACGGCTGAGGAACTTGGCTATTGGGTTATTCAGGCTAGCACCGATGATGATCAAGAAAAGTCACAAATGATAGTGGATTCTATGATGAATTTAGGTGTTGAGGGCATTATCTTTGCTACCTGCCTCCTTGAAGATCCTTTAGTAAAAAACCTTCTAGATAACGATTTCCCCGTTGTTCAGGTAAACCGCAGACTAAAAGAAGAAAGAGGAGATCAGATCTATTTAGACAACGTTTATGGCGCTTATCTCGCAGTTAGTCATCTAATTCGATTGGGATATAAGAGGATTGGAATGATTAGCGGACCTGAAAACCTGTCTACAGCAGTCGGCCGATATCAAGGATATGTTGATGCATTAAAAGAGAGGAAGATAGAAATTGATCAAGAAATCATTAAGAAAGGTTCATTTTTCTCTCAAGAGACGGGTTACATTTTGACCAAGCGAATAATGCGATTAATTGACCCTCCCGAAGCTATTTTTTGCATTGACGACTATCTTGCTCTTGGCGCTATGTGGGCCATCGCTGAAATGGAACTCCGAGTTCCCGAGGATGTTGCCATAGTTGGTTTCGACGATGCTGAGCTATCATCGCATCCTTTAATTCAACTTACAACCGTTTATCAAGATGCCCGCGAAATGGGAAGATTGACAGCTAAGATTATGTTAGACAGAGTTGCGGGGAAGTTGGATTCAGAGCAACGAATCGTACTAGAGCCGCATTTAATCATTAGACGATCCTGTGGGTACCACCTTGCTCAAAAAAACAAAGCGCTGTGATAATTGTTAAATTTTACATAATAAAACGCAAAAGGAGGGAGTTGCGTCAAAAAGTAATAGGGGACGTTCGTGCAGAAAGTGCATAACTCACCATGCTTCTACATAATTGATTGAATTTCTGTTTCCAAAAATGTAATTATTCGGAATAAAGCCCAAATCACTTTCAAAAAATAGTATGGCACGTTCGGAACGAATGTCCCCTAATTTGAACTCGATTCGGATTATTATTGATGAATTAAAGAATTCCGATCATTGGCCTGCCCTGATTGTTACCAGGGAAATGATTTTGATAGACGGATTTCACCGCCTTGAAGCAGCCAAAAGGCGGGGAGATGAAGAGATTGAAGCAGAAATCATGGATATTACTGAAGAGGGAGCCCTGGCCCTTGCAGCCAAACTCAACACCACCCATGGAAAAAGGCTTACCGTTTTAGAGCTGGCTGAAAGAATAAAACTCTTGATAGAAGAAAAAGGCTGGTCGCACCGAAAGGCTGGGGAATATTTCAATAAGGATCATTCCTGGATTACCCACCATGTAACTATTGCCAACAACCTCGATACTACACTGGTGACGCGCGTCACCAATTTGGATTATTCTTCTGCTCGAGAACTGGCTAAACTTCCTCAAAATACAATAAATCAAATCCCAAACGTGTTTGGATCATTGGAGCTTGGAATTTTTCAATTCGAGGACTCAACTATACTTACATATCCAATACGACGTATTTAACATATTTGTGGGACATGACACCAGGCGTTATTATCTTTGTTTTCAACTCGGACCGATTCTTTGCAAAAAAGAACTGCGTATCATTCCGGCACCAACCGAATCGTATAAAATAATCTTGGCGTTCTTTAATTTTTTAAGATTTCTGTTTATCGGATATCCTTGAATCGCATCCTCTTTTAGGGTCTCGTGCTGCAGCGCATACGGTAAACTTAGCATGCAGACGACCGAGCAATTACCACGGACATGGATATTGGTTACCATTTTGTTGGCCAGGAACTCGGCCACGGCCTGATCTAAATCCGGCTGTGAATCCTCCAACAACTGCTTGAGGGTCATGGGAATCATGGCGAAATTGGCCTGGTGTTCAAAAAGAAGCTCAATATCGTTGATCGTCAATCCATTTCGGCTCAGCAAGTCTGTTAGATGCTTCTTGGCGCCACGAACGGCGTATAAGAAAACCCCTTTTCCATCCATTTCGCCAAAGGTTTCTCCATGCGAAGGTACCGCTTGAATATAACTGGCAAAACATCCATGTGTGCGCGATTCCGTGTCAATGATTCCGTATTGAGGCTTTTTGAATGTAAAGCCCTCACCCCGATGGATTCTGACTTTAATACCTTTGTGAGCATCCAGATACACCGAGGCAACAGTTTGGTATTTGCCTGACTCCACATAGGCCCTGGCAATTGTTTCAACCAATTCCGGGCCTTGGTCAAGAGACATAATATCATAAGCAAATGCATTTATTTTCTGATCATAAAACTTTATGGCTTCTTTGAAACTGCCAAAAATTCCAGATGCGGCTTCATCGGGATACAGCATCGCAACCAGGGCGCTTTGTACCCTCACCGCCGTTGCCGGTACCCGATGAAGAAGCATCCCCAATTGATTGTCGATAATAATTCCATCAACGCCTTTGGGTCCAATAAGTTCAAATATCAGCCTGGCAGTGTCTTCCACGAAATTGTCTGTATAATCATGTTTTGCGCGATCGCTGCAAGCATATGTCCCGACCGGTTTCAAACTCACTTCAGTTTCAAGCGCGGTCGCCACCGCGTCATCACCGAAAATTATATTGGCTGTATCGTCGGGTTTGAAGACTCTGGCACGATGGATATTTTCGGCGCCGACGACAACTGAAATATCACCGGCTTTTAAGATACCGCTAAGCGAAAGCATGAAAATAAGCTCGACTGAAATATTAAAACCGGGGCATCCGGCGTATAGATCAAAGACCATCGCTTGCGGGCAAGCCCGCTGCACCATTTTAAAGGGTTGCTTAGCTAAAGGGCCCGGATCATTTTTATCTTCCCCGATATTGGTAGCACCGATAAGGAGCTTAATCCGGGAAGGTTCAATGTTATTTTCCTGTAATAGATTTTGGAGGGCGAGCGGACCGATCCGCACACCCGGGGGCGCTGCAATTCGGGAACGCACACCGATCCGTTCTTGAATCGTTTGATCGGTAACCGGTATACCCCCTTTGAAAAACATTTCTTTATTTTCAAAGTAGGCGTTGCTTATCGGGGTGCCTCCGTTCCATGCCCCGGAAGCGGTAATTTTCAGGGCCGAGTCAAGTGTCAATTATAATTCTCCTTTTTGTACGGTGTCTTATCTGTTTAAGGCGCTATGCACCAGTTGGGTAATATCCATTACCCGAATGGGCACTTTGTTTCTTTTGGCGTAGGTGGTCATAGTACGCACGCACTGCTGGCAAGCGGTGATGATGGTCTCAGCACCGGTATGCAGTGCTTCGTCGATTTTTTGTCCGGCAATTTCAGCGGCAAGCTTGGCATTGATCATTTCCAAATTGCCACCGCCGCCACAGCACCTGCAATTTTCACGATTTCGGGGAAGTTCCGTCAGTCGGATGCCGGGTATGGAGCGGATCACATCGCGAGGTTCTTCAAAGATGCGCGCGCCGCGTCCCAAATCACAAGGATCATGATAGGTCACCTTCAAGGGGACTTCTGAGAATGGCATCCGGTCTTCCTGGATGAGTTGCATCAGAAACTGGGATGCATGGTAAATTTCAAGATTGCTGGCCTGATAAGGATAAAATTCCCGCCACATCTGAAAACAGGAAGGACAGGCAAAAATGATGCCGGCGGCCCTTTTGGCTTTAACCGCGGCGATGTTATGATCGATAAAATCCTGGGCCAGACCTTTTAAGCCGGCGCCCAACAAAGGAAACCCGCAGCACCATTCCGCTTCACCCAAAAGCGTAAAATCGACCTGGGCGGCATCCAGAATTTCGGCAAAAGCGATGGGGATCTTTTGGGCCAGAGGAAAATAAGAAGCGACGCAGCCGGCAAAATAGACGAACTCGGCCTCATCTTTCAGATAACCATGATCCGGCGGGTCGGTCATATCTTCGACCCATTCGGTCCGCTCTTCGTTATCTTCGTCGAACACGTTGTAACTGGCCTGGAGATTTTTACGGATCATATTAATTTTTTTAGGATAGTGCCGGGATTCAACCAAATCCTGGCGCAGTGAAATCCACAGTTCTTTAAGATGGATTCCGACCGGGCAAACCTCGGTACAATTGCCACAGAGGGTACATTGGAAAACCGTTTGCGAATAGGTTTTCCATTCCTCCGGCGACAATTCTTTTTGAGCGAAAATTTTTTTAAGAAATGGGCGTCTGCTTTTTAAAATTTCCTGGAGGCCCTTCATACGGTAAAGGGCCGAAAGCTGACCATCCTTTGCAGCGGAAACCGCCGGGCAAACATCAGCACAGTATCGGCAATTGGTGCAGGCCGACATTTCAATCAGTTGCTTTATGCTGTAATTAGAATTTGCCATAGGTAACTGGGCCAGGCCAGACGCGGACTATTCGTCCTCATCCTCCGCATATTTTTCAATCTCAGCCAACATCCACTCTTCAACCGCTTGCGGGCCGAAAATGAGGTCATCCATTTCGGCCAGATCGGCGGGTTTGATTTTGAACAGCCATCCCTTACCATAGCAGTCTTCATTGATTAAGCCGGGGTTTTCTTCGAGTTCCTCATTGACCGCGGCCAATTCTCCGTTGACAGGTGCAAAGACCTTTCCCAGCCACTTGCCGGATTCGATTTTGGCAAACTTTTTACCGGCCTTTAACTTTTTGCCCTCATCAGGGAGTTGCACGTAAACGACTTCACCGGCCATTTTCTGGGCAAAATCAGTCATTCCCATGACCAGAAGGTCGCCCTCCTCCTTGACCCAGAAATGATTCTTCTCGTAATGCAGATCGTCCGGCAGATTATAGCCCTGAATTTCCATAGTTTATCCTCCTTAATCCTCTTGCTTCCGGGTTGTGATTTCCGGTTTCTTCATTTACTCATCCTTTTCCATGAGCATATTGATGAATTCCGCCGTGGTGTGGATTTTGAATTTCTGCCTGCGCAACTTGGCATTGGCCAAGTTATGCACGCATGAGTTACATTCGGTCAGGACCACTTCGGCATCGATTTCTTCAGCTTGCTGCAGCCGGCGGCGGGCCATGGCGATCGAATTTTTCGGAAATGCGCCGCGCACACCTCCGCCGGCCCCGCAACAAAGGGCTTCGGCGTGGTGGTGTGGAAGCTCAACAAAATCGGGGGCAATTTTGCGGATGGTTTGACGGGGTTCATCATAGATCCCACAGTGTCTTCCCAGGTCGCAGGGATCATGGTACGTGACGCGCAAACCGGTTTGAACTCCGAGGTCAAAATCCTTTATGAATTGGCTGAGGTGTAAAATCTTTATTCCGGAGCTGTGGAGCTTGGCGTATTCGGTTTTGTTGTTGAAAGTTCGCGCACAATAAGGGCAGCCCGTAATAACGGTTTTGGCCCCGGTGGACAGGACCTGGTCAATATTTTTTTGAGCCAGGTCGGTATTAATTTGATACCCGACATCTTCCAGTACGCCGCTGCAGCAAACTTCATCGATCAGGGTGTATTCGACTTTCAAGCGATCAAGGAGATCCAACGTGGCCAGAGTCGCCTCATCTTCGCGATATGATCCGACACACCCGATAAAAAAAATATGCTCGGCGTTCTGGTTTCTTTCACGCTCAAAATCCTCGGGTTCCGTTTCGGCATAAATGTTCGTATGCTTCTGCAAGATTTCGTGCATCCCCTTGAACGCCGGATGACAGGAGCCGATGTTGACCATGTCGTGACGGGCTTGCTTGATGATTTCAGGGACTTTAACACCGGAAGGGCAGTTTTCGGCACAACTGGCACAGGTGGTGCACTGAAATAAGGTTTCGATCAGTTCATCATCAAGCTCGATTTTACCTTCCATGACTTCTTTTAAAAGGAGCATTTTGCCCCGGGCGTTCAAAGCCGGACGTAAAGTCAGACCATAAACAGGGCAGTGGGCCTGGCAAAAGCCACAACGCGAACATTGGAGTATTTGTTCGCGGTATTTTTGTTCAAAGATGTAACGGTGCGGCATCGAGTCCCTCCTGATTCTCATATCCTGTATCGAGTCAAAACTCGATTAGATGTTATTCGTTATCAGTTATTGGTTTTAGGTCAATATAAATCAAAATTGTATCTCATCTATGCAAGGAATACAAAATGATGAATGGGATTAAAGCCAATAACCATTAACATATAACCAATAACCCTCTTATTTACGCTCATTTAGGGTAAAAGCGTTTAGCACCATAACCACAGGCGCCATGATAATATGCATCAGGCGACTGAAGGGCAAATAGGCGATGAATAGGCCGGCCAGTATCGCATGCCCATACCAAATATAGCCATAGATATCGCTAAGACCGGTCATGCCGCGGAACAATAGACCGATACCATAACCCACTGGAGCGAAAAACGAATTGGGAGGGTATGCGGTCATCGCAATCCGAATTCCTTCTAAAAAAAATCCGACCATTACCATGGCGCCGATAATCCCCAGCGCCAAGCGGTCCTGCCGGGGGATACCCTCTGAACGGTCGCTTTCGGAGGCGGCTCCCCGCAAGAGAGCCAATATCACGCCCAACCCGATTAAGATTCCGGTTACATCAAACACCAACGCCGTGAGGGGATGGTTTTTATCAACCAGACTCCATATCGGCGCCCAAGCCGGCCACCCTAATGAGCCTCCGAGAGCCAGAAGGCCCCACAAAAAACGTACAACGAACGGATAAAAAATCAAACCATGGATTATCCAGCGCTGATGTGAGCGGCGATAAAGCCTGCGTTGAAAAAAAATATCGTAAAAGAGCGTTTTGAGAAGGCCGAAAAAATTCCACGAAAAAACCGTGTGCACGATACGTTGCCGAAAGGCACCTTTGTCCGGTAACGACCCCAGCTGCCATAATGAAAGAGTGAGTATCAAACCGGCTAAAAAAATCACCAGCCCGGAAAGGCTAACGGTGTCACTGACGGAAAGGGTGGCGCTATGACAGGGCATGCAGAGAAGGCTTTTAGGCGGCAAAAGCATGGCGGCCGCACCCAGGGCATTTCCTGAAAAGTGACATTTTCGGCATTCGGATTTGTCTTCCAGACTTGGCATATGATGGACGCGGCTAAAAAAGCCCTGCTTTGGCCCGATTTCACCCGTAATATTTCCTGTCTCGGATTTGCGGAAAGGCGCGATATTTTCAATATGACAGGCCCGGCAACCAACGCCAATATGCGCATCGTGGGCCGTTTTTTCATCGTGGGGAACGTGGCATTGGCGGCATTCGCCGCTCTTTTGCTTGTCGTGTTCAAACATGGCTGCTTGAGGGTGGCAGGCGGTACATTCGTTTTTGGCATGCGCCGACAACGCATATTGGGAAGCGTCAATCAGAGGATAACCGACTGGAATTGTATTGTTATTATTAACAAATCCATGGCATTGGAAACAAAAGGTGGCGATTTTTTGTGCTTTTTGGGAATCATCCGGTGCGACTGCGCCATGACAATCAAAACATGGCCGATCCTCTTCAGACACCGGGATATCCACACCCGGATCCGGATGAGTTTTTTCGTGATCGGTCCCAATTGTCAAATAATGCGGGTCATGGCATCGTATACAATCAAAAAAAGTTTCCGGCTCTGAAGGCGGTTCTTCGGCGTGACGCCCTTCATCGAGCTGTTCAAAAATTTCTTCGTGACAATCGACGCATTGTTCCTTGTCAAAAAAATTTTTCAGCTTGAGATTGACATGACCCGGATCGGGATGAAGATTGCGATCAGCGATATCCGAGTGACAATCGGAGCAGGCGGTTTCGGCATGGGCTGATTTTGAGAATCGCTCAATATCGATCCACCAGGAAGCTTCTGCCGGGGATACAGTCAGGATTAAAAGGGTGGATAATACCAGAAACACGAATCGTCTGTGGTTGACTCGGCTAAAAAGGAGATCAAACATCCCGCAAAACATAGGATAACAAAACACCTAACTTGTAGAATTTATAAATTAATACAACTCCATAGGCTACTGAACAAACAGGCGCAACGTAATTCGCATCACGATTAATGTCAAGGCAATTAGACCCGCAGAAGTGTCTCAAAAAGGGTTTGCGAAATGTGGGTATATATGTTGATCCAGAATGAATTGAATCCCCACCCAAAAAGCTCAAAAATAAATTGACATGAGCTCGATAAAGGGCTATTCTGCGCCCTTTTTTATTTTACGGCGACTCGAATCATCGCAAGTGGGATTATAAAGAAAAAGAGCGCTTTCGGCCGCAACATGATCGGGGCATGAAAGTATTACCAAGGAGTAGACTAATGAAGACCGACATGCTTGAATATAAATCCGAGACAGCCAAGCCGCTTATCGAAGAGGTGATACAGCGATCAGGCCAGACGCTGGTTGCTTGCTACCAGTGCCGGCGTTGTGCCGCCGGGTGTCCGGTGGGGGAGGAAACCGCTTATGTTACACCGGATCGGCTGATACGGATGATCACATTGGGCGACCGGGAGGATGCGCTCAGCAACGAGCTGGTTTGGAAATGTGTCTCCTGCTACACCTGTGGAACCCGTTGCCCGAATGATATCCAAACCGCCAGAATTACCGAGACATTGAAAAAAATGGCCAAGGAGGAGCATATTGAGCCGCTGCGGTCCGAAGTGGCCCATTTTCACGATGCATTTGTTAAGTCGGGTTTGCGCTGGGGGCGTGTCAATGAGATGGAGTTTATCAATGCTTATGAATTCAAGAACTTCTGGATGAACCTGAAACGGATGAAATTTAAGGCCATCTTTGATGAATCGATGGCTCAGGCCAAACTCGGTTTGGCTCTTTTGCGGCAAAAAAGACTCCATTTCGGGTTTCTGAGTTCAAAGGGGCGCAAGGAATTAAAACGCCTCCACAAGAGAAACAAAGAACGACAGGAAAATTAAAAAGCCTAATTTGCTGGCATTTAAAGAATAAATAGCAGAGCCAATTCCCAAAAGAGGTACCTTATGGATATAGCCTACTATCCCGGATGTTCGTTAAAACAAACTTCTGAGATTTATGACACTCAAAACAGGATGATTTTTAATGCGCTGGGGATCAATCTCAGAGAGATCGAAGATTGGAATTGCTGCGGGGCGACCTCGGCGGCCAAATATGATGACTATATGGCCGTTGTGATGCCAGCCAGGAATCTGGGTATTGCCGAAAGCACAGGGCTTTCAGAGATGGTGATTCCGTGTTCGGCCTGTTACTCAAGAACATTGGTGGCCCAACGCCGGCTTGAAGATGATCCGGCATTGAGAGAAGAAATAAATGCCGAATTCGCAAAACCGATTACCGGAGCGATAAAAGTGTCGTCGATTCTTGAAGTCCTGTTGACCAAAGTGAAATCAGGCGAGTTGGCGGAGAAGGTCTCCCAAAAATTAAAAACCCTGAAACCGGTTTGCTACTACGGCTGTATGATGACGCGATTCCCATATAACGTCCCGGTTCCGGATGATATAGAGAATCCTCAGGGAATGGAGAAAATCCTGAAGGTGCTTGGGCTAAAACCACTCGATTGGAACTACAAAACCGATTGCTGCGGGGCGGGGGCGGCTGTAAACGATTCTGCCACCAGCTTCAAACTCATGGCAAAGATTATGAATGACGCCCTGTCTCGGGGAGCCAACTGTTTTGTTGTAACGTGTCCGATGTGTCAACTCAACATGGATGCCTACCAGGATGAATTTTGCAAAACAGAAGCGATCGAGGAACGATTACCGGTCTATTTTATTACAGAGTTGATCGGCATGGCTATGGGAATGACGCCTGAAGAATTAAAAATCGATACCCATCTCACGAATGCGACCGAGCTCTTAAAGCAGACAGATAAGGAGTTGGAGACATAATGAGCGAGAAAGAATCACCCAAAACCGAGAAGCGGGGATCCGTGTTGATCGTAGGCGGCGGTGTCGGTGGCATGCAGGCGGCGCTTGACATGGCCGACAGCGGATTTAAGGTGCACATGGTCCAAAAAGAATCCTCCATCGGCGGGACAATGGTTATGTTGGATAAAACCTTTCCCACCGGCGATTGTGCCATGTGTATGATTTCTCCCAAGATGGTAGAGATGGGGCGACACCCCAACATCCGCATCCACACCCTCTCAAAGGTAATCTCCGTAGATGGAGAGCCGGGGGATTTCAGTGTAAAGGTGAGACAGGAGGCCCGCTACGTTGATCCCGAAAAATGCACGGGCTGCGGGATCTGTGAGGAGAAATGCCCCAAGAAGGTTGTCAGCGAGTATGAGCAGGGGCTTTCCAAACGCAAGGCGATTTATTCACTATTGCCCCAGGCGGTACCCAATACGCGAGCCATTGATCGGGAGAGGTGTATTTATTTTCTAAAAGGAAAATGTAAAGCCTGCGAGAAATTCTGCACGGCCGGTGCCATTGATTTCGAAGATACGGAAAAAGAATTTGAACTGAATGTCGGTGCCATTATCCTCGGCCCGGGTCTCGAACGATACGATCCGCAGGTGCGGCAGGAGTTCGGCTACGGCCGATGGCCGAACGTTGTTTCTTCGATCCAATTCGAGCGCATCCTCTCTGCTTCGGGTCCCTACAAAGGCGAGATAAAGCGACCCGGAGACAATCAGCATCCCAAAAAAATTGCCTGGATCCAGTGTGTCGGATCGCGTGATCCGCACAATGCGAATCCTTGGTGTTCTTCGGTCTGCTGCATGTATGCCACCAAACAGGCGATTATCTCCAAGGAGCACGATAAAGATATTGAACCGACCATATTTTTTATGGAGTTGCGGGCCTTTGGAAAGGATTTTGACAAATATGTCGACCGCGCCAAGAACCAATACGACGTGCGCTATCAGCGCGCCATGATCTCTGCCGTGAGGGAAGAGGCGGGCAGCGGCAATCTGATCATGCGCTATGCCAAAGAAGACGGGGCGCTTGTCGACGAAACGTTTGATCTGGTTATCCTTTCAATCGGGTTTGAACCGCATGCGGACGCCCTCGAGTTTGCGCAGACATTTGGAATCGAACCGAACCTCCACCGCTTTTCCAAAACCACCCCGTTTAAACCGGTGGATACGACCCGACCCGGGATTTACGTAACCGGTATTTATCAGGGACCCAAGGATATACCCGAGACGGTGATGCAGGGGAGTGCCGTGGCAGGCAGTGCCATGGCCCTTTTGGGCGATGCCCGCGGCACCGAAATCGAGGTGAAAGAACTGCCGCCCGAAAAGGATGTGAAAGACGCAGCTTCGCGGATCGGCGTATTTGTCTGCCATTGCGGAATTAACATCGCCCAGACGGTGGACGTTGAGAAGGTCGTGGAAACATCCAAGGCGATCCCCAATGTGGTGCATTCCGAAAACATGATTTATGCCTGCGCCCAGGACAGCCAGGAACGGATAAAGGAGCTGGTGCGGGAAAAGGACCTGAACCGGGTTGTGGTGGCCTCATGTACACCGCGTACCCACGAGCCCCTTTTTCAGGACACCATCCGCGATGCCGGTTTGAACAAATATCTCTTTGAACTGGCGGATATTCGAGAGCAATGCTCGTGGTGCCATATGGGACAGAATGAGGTGGCCACGGAGAAGGCCATCGACATTGTGAAAATGAACATTGCCAAGGCGAACCTTTTGGAACCGGTGCAAACCGACTCGGTCCGGGTAACCCACGCGGCCATGATCATCGGCGGAGGTATCGCGGGGATGACGGCGGCTCTCTCGCTTGGGAATCAGGGATATGATGTGCACATCGTGGAAAAAGAAAGTCAATTGGGAGGCTTGATCAATCATGTTTACAGGACGTTGGATGGAAGCGACGTGCAGGCCTTTCTCAAAGAAACCGTCGCCGAGGTTGAATCACACCCCAAAATCAGCATTCATTTGCAGGCCGAAGTGAAAAAGACCGACGGATTTGTCGGTAATTTCAAAACAACCCTGAACGATGAAACCTCTTTTGAGCACGGCGCCATCGTCATCGCCACCGGTGGGCTCGAATATGAACCGCAGGAATACGGCTTTAACGACAGTGATCGGGTGATCACTCAGCGCGAACTTGAAAAAAGGCTGGAGACCGGGACGCCCAAAAGCGGAGAGAGCTACGTGCTGATCCAGTGCGTGGGATCCAGAGAAGAACCAAACAATTACTGCTCAAGAATATGCTGTCAGGATGCGATCAAGAATGCAATTGCCTTAAAGGAGAAATCGCCCGGCACCCAGGTCGTTATTCTCTATCGGGATATCCGCACCTATGGGTTGAGAGAAGATTACTACGAGAAGGCTCGGGATCTGGGTGTCCTGTTTATTCGATTCGAAACCGATAAAAAACCGGATGTCGAGGTTTTGGCCGATGGACTCAAGGTCACTGTTTTCGATCATATGTTAAACAGGGAAATCCGGCTGGATGCCGATTATGCCGTGCTGTCCACCGGGCTAAGGCCTCATCCCACCACCGATCAGGTGGGAGAGATGTATAAGTTGACCCGAAATCCGGACGGGTATTTTCTGGAAGCACATGTCAAGCTGCGACCCGTGGATTTCCCCACGGAGGGAATTTTCCTGACCGGGCTGGCCCACGCACCCAAAAACCTGGATGAAACCGTCAGCCAGGCCCTGGCCGCGGCCGGCCGTGCGGGTGTGCTCCTCTCCCACGAACGCTTGAGCGTGTCCGGTATCATTTCCAAACACAACCGGGATGTCTGCATGTCATGTCTAACCTGTTTCAGAGTCTGCCCCTTCGACTCCCCTTTTATCGATGAGGATGGAAAGGTCAGCCACAATGAAGTCAAGTGCATGGGATGTGGTATCTGCGCCTCCATATGTCCGATGCAGGCCTTTCAGGTCAATAATTTCAGGGACGATCAAATTTTTGCAATGATAGATGCGGTTACAGAGACCGAAGTTGAAAATAAGGAGTTTTAATATATGGTAGAAAAAGCGGAAGCATTGGCCCAGGATTTGGCCTCTACGGTCGAAGCACCACAGGAAGCACCGGCTGACTGGAAATCGAATATCCTGGCCTTTGCCTGTCACTACTGTGCCTTTGCAGCGGCAGACCTCGCCGGTGTGATGCGGCTGTCCTACCCGCCCAACGTGAAAGTCATCCGGCTTCCCTGCACCGGCAAGCTGGATCAATTATATGTGCTAAGAGCACTGGAACGGGGGGTGGACGGCGTATTCGTTGCCGGGTGACTGGAGGGTCAATGTCATTTCCTGGAAGGAAATATGCACGCCAGAATGAAGATCGAACATTTGAAAAAAATTCTTTTGGAGGTCGGAATTGACCCCGCGAGGATTGAAATGTACAACCTCTCCGCGGCGATGGGGCCCAGATGGGCGGAAATTTGTACTGAATTTACGGAAAGGATCATGAACCTGGGTCCTTCTCCCATCTGGCTGGCAGACCGCAGACGCCGATGTAATCAATAAGTCCGTATGGAGGAGTTATGATAGTAGCCAAAAGGAAGCCTTTTGAAGAAATAAAGGCGATGTTGAAAGATTATAAAAAAGTTCTGAATGTGGGATGTGGAACCTGTGTCTCCGTGTGCCTGACAGGTGGCGAAAAAGAGGTCAAGGTGTTGAACTCTGAGCTGGTCATGGCAAGAAAACTGGAAGACAACCCCATAGAAATGGGGGCCGCCAGTGTGGAACGGCAGTGCGACCGGGAATTTCTGGAAGCCCTGGATCCGCTCGTTGGGGATTATGAGGTGATCATGTCCATGGCCTGCGGGGTCGGGATTCAGTTTCTGGCCGAGCGCTATCTGGACAAACCGGTTTTGCCCGGGGTGGACACCACGGGTCTGGCCGTGAATCAGGCCGTCGGCTGGTATGAAGAAAGATGTCGTTCGTGCGGCAGGTGCGTGCTCGGAATGACGGGAGGAATATGCCCGGTTACCATGTGCGCAAAGGGCCTCTACAACGGCCCCTGCGGCGGTACGAACAAGGGCAACTGTGAGATCGATAGCAATCAGCCCTGTGCCTGGTTTATGATTTATGAACGTTTGCAGAAACAGGGCCGACTGGAATGCATTATGGAGATCAGCGCACCGGTTGAATGGGACGACCAAGTCCCCCGGACGCTGGTTCAGCCCGGATATGAGTCCGCAAAGGAAGAAGCAGAATCGAAAAAATAATAATATGGGTACGAGGGATTGGATATGAAATCAGGGAGCAACTTGGAGAAAGTATTGGAGGCGGGTCATTTTGCGTTTACGGGAGAACTGGGGCCACCCCGCGGCGCCGGTGTCGGTGAGGTCAGGGAAAAGGCCGCCCACCTGAAGGGGAATGTGGATGCGGTTAATATCACCGACAATCAGACCGCCGTCGTTCGCATGGCGAGCTGGGCGGCATGTATTATTCTGATTCAAGAGGGACTGGAGCCGAATTTCCAGATGGTTTGTCGCGACCGGAACCGTCTTGCCATGCAGGCCGATATTCTGGGTGCGTATGCCCACGGTATTCGCAACATACTGTGTCTTTCCGGCGATCATCAGAAGTTCGGCGATCATCCCGAAGCCAAAGGGGTGTTTGACATTGATTCGATTCAGCTGCTCCAAATGGTCAAACGGATGCGCGATGAAGGACAATTTCTAAGTGGGGCCGAGTTAGAGGAGGCACCTCAAATGTTTATTGGTGCGGCGGCCAATCCATTCGCCGATCCGTTTGAATGGCGCGTGCACCGCCTGGCCAAGAAAATCCAGGCCGGCGTCGATTTTATCCAGACTCAGTGTATCTATAACATGCCAAAATTTCGCGATTGGGTCAAACGGGCCAATGATATGGGCCTCACCGAAAAGGCTTATATCCTGGCGGGAGTCACCCCCATGAAAAGCCTCGGTATGGCCAGGTATATGAAGAACAGAGTCCCCGGAATGGACGTACCGGATGAAATTATCAATCGCCTGCAAGACGCCGGGAAAGGCAAGGTGGCGGAAGAAGGAATTAAGATTGCCTGTGAACAGATCGAAGAATTTAAGGAAATGAAGGGTGTGACCGGCGTTCATCTCATGGCGATCGAATGGGAGCACAAGGTTCCGGAGATTGCCGAACGCGCCAAGGTCCTGCCCCGCCCCCAGATCGATTGATACCAATCATCAAAACCTGGATACCCGATCCCAAAGGCCCGACCGATTTCCGTCGGGCCTTTCTATTTGGATGCGTTGCCACCACAATATATAGAAGTTTTTTCAATGTCGACTACAAGATAATGTATCCTGCTCAGTTAACATCTTGGAATAACATATTATTCCGAATAAAACTGTTGCCTTGCCAGGGCTTATCTGATAACCAACTTTATATGTGTGGTTAGAAGCCCTTTCAAAACCTCATTTTTCGCTTTTGGTTTGTCATTTTGGCGTTTCAGAATTGCTCGGCTAAAATTGTCAAACTCGGGCTATCGCTCTCAAACAAGTGACAATTTCTTTACGCTTGACTCGTCTGAAACATTCATCCAAAATGACAAAATATCGTTAAAAAAGGATTTTGCAGCAGTTTCCGGAAATTTGTGAAGTTACAATCCAATTTAATGCATGATCCAGAGAGGGGGTGAAGATTGTCCGTTTCGGTTGTTTAAGGCTGGAATAAAAACCGTTAACCGTTTCTTCAACAAAAGGAGGTTCCAATGAAAAAAGGTTTGATTTTGAGTATTGCACTACTAGTTGGCTTTGTTCTTGTGATGGGTGCCGCACCGGCAGCAGCAGCGACAAAGTTCGTCACGATCGGCACCGGTGGCGTGACCGGCGTCTATTATCCTACCGGCGGGTCCATCTGTCGTCTGGTCAATAAGGGCCGCAAGGTACACGGGATTCGCTGTTCGGTTGAGAGCACCGGCGGTTCGGTCTACAATCTGAACACGATTCGGGCCGGTGAACTGGATATGGGTGTGGCCCAGTCCGACTGGCAATACCACGCCTATCACGGGACCAGCAAATTCAAAGACAAAGGTGCCAACAAAGATCTGCGCGCCGTCTTCTCGGTGCATCCCGAACCGTTTACGGTGGTGGCCCGCAAGGATTCCGGTATCAAGACCTTTGCCGACCTCAAAGGCAAACGCGTCAACATCGGCAACCCCGGCTCCGGTCAGCGCGGTACGATGGAAGTGGTCATGAAAGCCCTGGGCTGGACCAAAGCCACCTTTAAGCTGGCTTCGGAACTGAAATCCGCCGAGCAGGCCAAGGCGCTGTGCGACAATAAGATCGATGCCATGGTATTTACCGTTGGACATCCCAGCGGCTCGATCAAAGAACCGACGACCTCATGCGATTCGGTGATCGTGGAGGTAGCCGGTCCCGCAATCGATAAGCTGGTGAACGAAAATGACTACTACCGCACGGCGACGATTCCCGGCGGCATGTACCGCGGAAATCCCAACGACATTAAGACCTTCGGCGTTGGGGCCACGTTTGTCAGTTCGACCAACGTGCCGGAAAACGTGATCTACAATGTGGTCAAGGCGGTTTTCGAGAATTTTGACCAGTTCAAGAAGCTGCATCCGGCGTTTAGGGTTCTGAAAAAAGAAGAGATGATCAAAGACGGCCTTTCGGCACCCCTGCACGATGGTGCTGCGAAATACTACAAAGAAGCGGGCCTGATGTAATCCTAAATCGATAAGAGAGGTGCGCTGTTGAAACGGCGCACCTTTCTTCTTTACTGTTATAGGAGGAATCATCGCCATGGCCGAACCGACAACGACGACGGCATCAGAAGAAGAGCTTCAAGAGATGATTGCCGAGGTGGACACGGGGGCTCGTAGTCCCACCGGAGCGATTCCCAAAAACATCCTCTTTTTTGTGCCCCTGATCTGGACCCTTTTTCAACTCTGGTACGCATCTCCCCTCCCTTTTATCTTTAATATTTTTGTTTTCAACGATACCGAAGCAAGGGCGATTCATCTCGCTTTTGCAATTTTTCTGGCTTTCACGGCCTATCCCACCTTTAAATCTTCGCCCAGAGACTATATCCCGGTTCAGGACTGGATTGTGGGGCTGATCGGTGCGTTTTGTGCGGCCTATTTATTTATTTTCTATGAAGCATTATCCGATCGTCCCGGAATTCCGACCCAACTGGACCTGGTAGTCGCTGTTGTCGGCCTGATTGTGTTGCTGGAGGCGACGCGCCGCGCGCTTGGCCCGCCGCTGATGATTGTCTGTATTGTCTTTATTATCTATACCTTCGGCGGAGCCTATATGCCGGATGTCATTTCGCATAAAGGCGCCAGCCTCAATAAAGGCATGTCCCATTACTGGCTGTCGACCGAGGGGGTTTTCGGGGTGGCCCTGGGGGTCTCCACCGGAATGGTATTTATGTTTGTGCTTTTCGGGGCGCTGCTCGAATCGGCAGGAGCCGGAAACTACTTTATTCGCACCGCTTTTGCCGGGTTAGGCCATCTGCGCGGCGGACCGGCTAAAGCGGCGGTGGTCTCATCCGGATTGACCGGACTGGTATCCGGATCATCCATCGCCAACGTGGTCACCACCGGTACCTTCACGATCCCGCTGATGAAAAAAGTCGGATTTAAAGCGGAAAAGGCCGGGGCGGTTGAGGTGGCATGCTCAACCAACGGCCAGCTAATGCCGCCGGTGATGGGCGCGGCTGCATTCCTGATGGTTGAGTATGTGGGTATCTCCTATGTCGAGGTGATCAAACACGCTTTTTTGCCGGCCATCATCTCCTATATCGCCCTGGTATATATCGTCCACCTCGAAGCCTGCAAAATGGGTCTGAAGGGGCTGGAAAAGCCGGTGACCAAAACCTTAACCCAGAAGCTGCTCTCAGCTGTGATGGCATTTCTGTTTATGATCATTATCGGAGGTGCAACTTACTACGGGATGGGCTGGATTAAAACAGTCGCCGGGGGTGCCACCATTTACATTGTGGCGATACTCCTTTTGGTGGCTTACTTGATGCTCATCTTCTTCGCCTGCAAGGTGCCGGAACTGGATACCAGCCTTGAGATAAACGAACTGCCGCTGATGGGCCCGACGGCGCAGGCCGGATACTATTTTCTGCTGCCCATCGTCGTACTGATGTGGTGTTTGACGGTGGAACGGCTTTCCCCGTCACTCTCAGCCTATTGGGCCACGGTGCTGCTGCTTTTTATCGTGATCACGCAGCGGCCGCTCAAGGGATTTTTCCGCAAAACGAAGGGGGGTGAGTTCTCCTTCAAGCGCGGTTTTGATGACCTGATTGGGGGGTTGGTAT
The DNA here is from genome assembly GCA_964530095.1 of uncultured Desulfobacteraceae bacterium. Classification (GTDB taxonomy): domain Bacteria; phylum Desulfobacterota; class Desulfobacteria; order Desulfobacterales; family CAZHA01; genus CAZHAH01. Next base: position 33,276 of record CAZHAH010000021.1, read on the forward strand.
CCGGCGCCAGAAATATGATCGGTATCGGTGTTGCAACTTCTGCGGCCGGTATCGTCGTCGGGACCGTCACCCTGACCGGAATCGGGCTTGTCATGACCGAATTTGTCGAGTTCATCTCGGGTGGGAACCTGATGCTGATTCTCGTATTTACGGCTATCATCAGCCTTATTTTAGGTATGGGATTACCGACAACGGCCAACTATATTGTGGTGTCGACCCTGATGGCACCGGTGATTGTCGACCTGGGCGCCCAAAACGGTCTGATCGTGCCGCTCATCGCCGTACATCTTTTTGTCTTCTACTTCGGCATCCTGGCCGATGACACCCCCCCGGTAGGGCTGGCGGCCTTTGCCGCGGCCGGTATATCCGGGGGTGATCCGATCCGCACCGGTATCCAGGGTTTTACCTACGACATCCGCACCGCCATTTTGCCGTTTCTCTTCATCTTTAATACCGAGCTGTTGATCATCGGGGTGGCCAACTGGTTCCATCTGTTACTTGTAATCGTAGCCGCCGTTGTCGCCATGTTGACATTTGCCGCCGGTACCCAGGGGTACTTCCTGACAAAATGTCGTATCTGGGAAACGGCTGCGCTTCTGCTCGTTGCCCTTACATTATTTCGCCCCGGATTCTGGTGGGACAGGGTTTTCCCGCCGCTTTCCGAAGAGCCGGCCACTAAACTTGAGCGGATGGTAGAGGGTATGCAGCCCGGCGCTTTAATAAGGGTCATGCTGAAAGGCGAAAAAGACGATGGAAGTGAATTCACCAAGACGGTGATGCTGCCGGTGGGTGACGAAGGCGGCGGTGTTGAAAGACTGGCCGCCATCGGGCTTGAAACACGCAATGAAGAAGGGAAAATTCTGATAGATAATGTGGTCTTCTCAAGCGCGGCCGAAAAATCGGGCATCGATTTTGACCAGGAGATCCTGAACATTCAAGTACCGACCAAACGGCCGCCCAAACAGCTCATGTTCATTCCGGCGGTGGCATTATTGGCTCTGGTCTGGTTTGTGCAGCGGGGCCGCAGTAAAAAACTTGAAGCGGCGACGTGATTACAGGGCGGGAGGAGTAGATTATGTTTAAAAAAATTCTCGTACCGGTCGACATCGATTACACCGAAACAGCGGCTGCGGTTTATCACACAACCGCGGAGATGGCCAAACTGTGCGGTGCCGAAATTCGGCTGGTGAGCGTCATGCCCGGTTTTGGCATGCCGATTGTTGCAGCCTATATCTCCGATGATCTGCGGCGGGAGGCAAGGTCGAATTTCAAAGCGTCTCTGGAACAGTTCATCCAAGACAACTGTGACGAAACCGTATCATACACCGTAAGAACCGGGAAAAACTGGGAAGAAATAATAAAGGCCGCCGATAAGTGGGGAGCGGATCTGATTGCGGTCTACCACAACCGGCGTCACGAGATAAACGAGGTGTTCAGCCGGTCCTGTTCTCAGAGAGTTACGGATCACGCCAACTGCTCCGTGCTGCGGCTGCGGAATGTTCAGAAATAATGCGGTGACATCCGGTTCAAATCTGGCGGAGGAAAACATGATGTCTAGCAAACAGGCAGGGAACAACCGTTCCATCCGGTTTTTCAAGCGAGCGCCCATCATTTTCACGTTTTTAGTCGCCGGATTATTCCCTTTTTCCGCTGATGCCTTCGATATTCTTTTAGGTACGGGGGAACCCGGAACATTTTCACACTTTACGGGCCGAACGATCTGCAGGATGATTAACCGATATGCGGATGATATAGACTGCAAACCGGTTCCAGCCTCGGGCGACGTGCACAACCTCACAAATCTTCAGGGCGGCTCTTTGGATATGGCCCTGGTTGATTCGCGTATGCTGCAAGATGCGATGAATAAAACCGGTTACTTCGAGTTTCTCGATATCGGTTATGAAAATCTGCGCGCCCTTTTCCCGCTTTATGACATCCCCGTTGCGCTCGTTGCACGCGGTGATGCGCGCATAACATCGCTGCAGGCGCTGAAAGGTAAGCGGATCAATATCGGCGCACCGCGATCGATGCAACAACTTGCGTTTGAAGCGATTATGAAAGCGAAAAGCTGGTCCAAAAGCGATTTCAGTCTGGTAGGGGAACTATCCGCATCCCAGTCGCAGGATACGATGGCCTTTTGTCACGGCACTATCCAAGCGATGCTCCACATCGGGGTTCACCCTGATTCGTCATTGCAGCAGTTGTTCAGACTTTGCAAGGCCGGTCTGGTAAACATGAACGACAGCGATATCGGGAGACTGATCAGGGATCACCCCGCTTTTGCGAAAATCGACATCGCTGCCGATACGTATCCGTCGCAACCAAAGGGGATTACTACGTTCGGGACACGCATGATTCTGGTCACTTCAGAAAATCTCGATGACCAGACGGTCTACGGGATCATTGCTGCGATTGACGGTCATCGCAAATACCTGAGGGGTGCCCATCGCGCTCTGGCTGATTTTAGCGTGACGGCCAAAAAGATAAATGTTGCCGGAATTCAACTGCATCCGGGGGCGGCTAAATATATCTCCGCCCAGGGGCAATAGTTAATTGCCGGTTTGGTGCAGCCATTTTTTATTCCCAAATGCCATCGGCTGTTGCACCGCAATATTGGCAGCGCCCGTTTCGAATGTCATTCCCTTTTATAAAATATCCCATCCGATCGATGAGTTTGCTGCCGCACTCGAAACAGAAAGTGCTTTCCCCTTCTGTACCCGGTACATTTCCTAAATAAACATATTTCAGACCGGCCCGAGTCCCGATTTTGCGGGCCGTCTGCAATGTCTGCACCGGCGTCGGGGCCCGATCGAGCAATTTGTAGGTGGGATGAAATCGACTGATGTGCCAAGGGGTTTCGGGCCCTAATTCATCGGCGATAAACGTGGCCAGAGATTCGAGCTCGGTGGGTGCATCATTCAAACCGGGAATGATCAAGGTTGTGACTTCCACCAAGATCTGCATGCGTTTCATATGGCGCAGCGTATCTAGGACGTGTTCAAGTTTGGCCTGGCAAAGGGTTTTATAAAAATCGTCATTAAAGGCCTTTAAATCGACATTGGCGGCATCCAGATAGGGACGGATCATCTCAAGCGCTTCTATAGTCATATAGCCGTTGCTGACAAACACATTGCGGATCCCTTTGTCGCGGGCCAGCCGGGCCGTATCGTGGGCAAACTCAAAGTAAACGGTCGGCTCGGTATAGGTATAGGCGATGGTTGCGCATCTTTGTTGAATTGCATCGGCAACAACTTCCCCGGGCGAAATATGTCCTCCCACGATTCTGCCATTACGGTCCGAGGGCATCTGGGCGATATCCGCATTCTGGCAGAAACGGCACTTGAAATTGCATCCTACGGTGGCAATGGAATAAGAACGGGTTCCCGGTAGCACATGAAAAAGGGGTTTTTTTTCAATAGGATCGACGTTCTGGGAGATGAGGCGGCCGTAAACCAGTGTTTCCAAGATGCCATTTTGGTTTTCGCGTACACCACAAATCCCGCGGCTGCCGGTCCTGATGACGCAGCGGTGGTTGCATAAATTGCAGCGGACCTTTTGGTCCTCCAAAGATTCGTACAAATAAGCTTCCATTTATCCCGTTGCAGCTCCCGTCGTCTGTTTGGCGCCATGCTTCATGGCCAGGGGCCGGGTTCGAAAACGCGGAACAAGCGTGGCCACAATTCCCACATAAGCCCCGGTGGGGCTTCTTTGAACCAGGGTGGATTGTTCAATCATGTCAAGCACTTTGCCGGGGGGGGACGGAAGTTGACAAACCGTACGCCAGGAAATGGGAACATCGCCCAAGATTTCGCGGATGATTTTTTTTAATTCCCAAATACTGAAAAAACGGGCATGGTTATAAATCGTTTCGGTGAACAGTCCTTCGACCCGGCGCTGAACCCCTTTGATGGCAAATCGATTCAACACCCCGATAAAAATGCGATCTTTGGCCACGCGGCAGGCTTCCTCAAGGGCCTTTTGGGGGTTATCCACAAACTCAAGCGTTGTATTCAGACAGGCGAAGTTAAACGAATTGTCATCAAAAGGGAGATCACGGGCAAACCCACGATACAGATCGACCCGATTCCCCAAATTTTGCAGGGCAACATCGAGCATATAGGGGGATGGGTCGAGCCCCGTGGCCTGAACGCCGATTTCAAGAAAAGGAAGAATGCTTGAACCCGTGCCGCAGCCGATATCTATGACGGTTTCACCATGGCTGGGTTGGAGCAGGTCCAGCATGAGCCTGTTTTCAAGTTCAAGGGCATACCGGTTTTCAGGTTTGGTGAGTGACTTGGCGTAGGCTACGGTTTCATTAAAATCGAAAACATAATCCATGCAAAGTGAATTATAGAAAAAAACGCCATTTGGCAAGAGTCAAAACAAAGGGGACAGGATAACGTCAAAGTTAACTATAGTTGATTAAGAAAATGGAAATTCCAAAAAACAAATCTCAAATAATTTACCCCGTTAAATAATGCTTCGCATTAAATCTACGATTTATTTAACAGGGCAGGCAAATCCCAATGACCAAAATTACAAATAACAAACCAGAATGCTAATGATGCCCAAATATTGACACTCTAAAGTGTCCAATTCAGAAATGCGGATTTTTTGTGTTGAACAAGGCCGCACAAGGGTTTGCGGTGAGGCGTACTCAGCGTACGTCGCAACCGGCACCTATGAAGGACAAAAGTCCTTCGGCATCCTGCGGAGAACGCCGTACAACGCAAAAAAGACCATTTATGGATGGACACACTGGTTATCGAGAGCGGGCTCGCAGTTCTCGCACTGAAAGGACGTTTTTGACGTTAATTGCAACGATGCTCCGGTCCGGATAATATCCACCCGGAACATTGACACAGGGGTAGACAAGCGATTTTTTGCCCATAAGACCACCGGCACCGGAGACAGTGTAGCCTTTGATCTTTGAACCTTTTTGGTTTACATTTGATAGAGAGAATATATCCCAGTTCCTAACTTAACATGTGGTAAATGAACTGGGGGCAAACATTTGGACCTTTGTTAACGGCATTCAGTTGAGGATCGGTCTCAAATAGTGGTTCCGAGTGTATAACAAAGAGCGCTCTCACCAGCGCTCTTAACAACCTATAACACATCTTAACAAAATTACAAGGCATAACATCCTGATTATGCTATAAAACCAGGATGGATATTATAAACAAACAATGGGACAGGGTGGAGCCTAGTATTACATCATCAGCACCTCCGAGAGTTCAAAGAGGACGCAGAGCACGCGATCCACGAAAGGTCTTGAACGGGATATTATGGACTTTACGGACCGGAGTCATGTGGAAAGATATGCCCCTGCGGTATCCGCCATACCAGACGTGCCAAAGGGGATTCCAACAGCGGGCTCAACAAGGTGTATTTCGAAGAATAGAACAGGAGTTGGCCCAAGACCTGCACGAACGCTGAAAAATTGACATATGAGAAGCGCTTGTAGACGGTAGCCTAGCTCCGGCGAAAAAGGGGGTTTTGATATCGGCAAGATAAAGCGTGGTAACAGCATCAAAATCAAGGCAATCGCGGACAATACTGGTCTTCCTATCGCCGCTCATGTGGAATGTGCTTCGCTCTACGAAATAAAACTTGTTGAAGTTACACTTGATAACGGTTTTACCCATCATGCACTTCCCAAATTATAGGGGATAAAGCCTACGATGGTGAAAAGCTTGATCATCAGCATCTTTGTGAATGTGGCGTTGAAATGATCTCGCTGCATCGAAAGGACAGAGGATAACGTATAAAATTTTCGCACATTTTAGGAGGCAATAGCCTCAAACTGGTTTATGTGGTTAAAGTAATTTGGGCAAAAAACAAAAACCGCAAAACCAGAAAAAGGAGAGGCCACCAAGGCAAAGAGTGTATCACAAAAACTTGGCAAAGTAATCTATATTGACGAAGATCAGATCCAACAGCATTTAAGTGAACTTGTTCACGGCACGGTGGAAAAAACGCTAAACAGGCTATTGGATGCCGAAGCCGATCAACTCTGCAATGCAACACTTTATCAGCGAACCGAAGAACGCCGAGATACCCGAGCCGGCCATTATAATCGCAAACTGCACACCAAAGCCGGTGAAGTCACGTTGAACGGGCCTAAATTGCGCCAGCAAAAGTTTGAAACGGCCATCATCGAACGATACAAACGCCGGGAGTCTTCGGCAGAAGAAGCGCTGTTCGAGATGTATTTGGCCGGTGTCTCCGTATGGCGTGTTGAAGATATCACCCAGCCCTTTGGGACACGCGGGTGAGCCCCGCACGGTCAGCAACCTCAACCAAAGGATCTATACGCGTATCGATAAATGGCGTAACCGTCCCATTGAAGAGGCTTATCCTTATGTTCTATCTCGATGGCATCGTTTTAAAGCGCGCCTGGGCCGATCAGGTGTGCAATGTTTCGGTTCTTGTGGGCATCGGTGTCGCCGAAGATGGCTTCCGCCAGGTGCTCGGCGTCGTTGAGGGCGCCAAGGAAAATAAGGTCGGCTGGAGTGGTTTTCTGCGGCATCTAAAAAAGCGTGGCTTTGGCGGCGTTAAGCTGGTCATCAGCGATGCCTGTCGGGATTGATTGAATCGGTCAATGAGTTTTACCCGGATGCCAAGTGGCAGCGCTGCATAGTGCATTTTTACAGAAACGTGAATATTAAAGGGGCCTTTTTTTATCCACAACAGCACTTACTATTTGCCAAATCAGCCAAAGGCCTACTCCCGCAAAAAAGTATAACAGGCCAAGATAAGATATATCAAGGATACGTGAACAAGTAATTGTGAGCCCTAAAAAACTACCTGCAGTTAATTGTCCTTCAATGGGTGTCCGCAAAAGCTCAAGAGACTTATTAAAAAAATTGATAAACAATCCTGCCACAATGGCGAAAGTCGCTAATTTTAAGAAAATCTGTTGCAAAAACAGATTCAATTCAGTTGGGAGTACATATCTGCTTAGCGCATTAAATAATGAAAACACTTTGTCCGCGGTTATCGGGCCTGACTCGTAGAAAAAGGTCTCAAAGATAAGATTGGAAATTTCTTGTTGCAATCTTTCGCTAAGGGAATAGCATATTCCCAAATGCCTACTAATACGAATGTATCCAAGGCGATTGCTTCGGGAATCATATGCTTTGACATAGAAGGTAGTCATCCCATCGTCTATCCAACCAGATGATGGGACACGGTTAATTTTGTGAAAACACATACGGAAAGACATACATCGATGGGATGGTTGATCACACCAAAGAATGAGATATGAATGAAGATGCTTGAATGAGTCCTGTGCTAGTGCCTTTGCAAGTATATTCGCCACATTTTCAAGGTGAGGTTTAAGGCTCAACCCAGTTTCCAGTATTTTGGAAAGTGATTTCTCAGATAATGATATTCCCTCCTCGTGCTTAGATATGATCATTCTCTTGCAAAACAATGCCACATTGTATTGATTCTGATAGTGAGTGAAAATGAACTTGGTCCAGGCTCCGGTTTGGTGTACCGAATTCACACCTTCAATTCCTGCAACCCTTGTAGAGTAATCAGGTCTGTCGTCGCTCACACTGATCTGTGTTAGGAGACAAGCCTCCTTTATTGTACCAGTCCATCGATTTGAGTGAATAGTCATAAACAAGCTCAGGCTGCTAACCATTCTTTTTCTTGGGATCTGAGGTGCAGAGGTGCAGCGAGAATAGAACCCCATTTCATTAATCGATTATCATCAGAAAGTAACTCGATGCGAAAACCAGAGGGGATTTGTGCACCATTTTTTTGAACATATTTCATTGCCGATTTTGAAACGATTTTCCCAGCTTTTCCAGATAAAAGGCTGCCGGCCAAAAAAACAATGTCAATTTCTGAGTATTGTTTCAAAACTATAATGGTGGTGCTTATCCATCGACCTACTTCACGAAATACCATCTCAGCAATTTGTTTTTTACTTTGATCAAAGTCTCCATCAAGCCAATTGACCAATTGAAATAAATGAAGATTATGTCCTAAAGATCTGATTAAATTTTGTACACCTGGAAATGATAAAATAGTCCTAAGGGTACCTTTCACCCCGTTTTGTTCGAAAAGAATGGCTTCTACACCCATGTCACCCACAACCCATCCGATTTCAGACATTGCCGTAGAAGGAGCAAGCGTGGCACACAAACTTGTACCAAGGCGCAATATAAGTGCCCGCTGTTTACCGATTGCTATTGTTTTTGCCTTTGAAAATGCGTCTCGAAAAGACATCTGAGTAGCGGCTAAGCCCCACAGTTCACTGTCGTTGACAATTCCAATTGGAACTGCTGGGAGTTTGTTTTTTAGCCATTCATGCATATTCGAGAAGGAAACTAAGGCATCTTTCGATAGGTTTTTTGATATGCCATTTGGTACCGGAACAATTCGATTATTTCGAGCCATGGAGGCTACCGCTAAAACGACCGCGTCCACATCTTGATGACACATTCCAACTCCATCGATAATGTTACAAGCCTCTCGCCAAATCATAGTGAATAAGTTCTTTACTGAAGTTGTTGAGTTGCTCGGTGGGCCGTAGCTTGTATTCAACTTGGATAGAACTCGTGGCTTCCCTAAAAAATTGGATTCTTCACTGGTAGAGATTACCAAAGCGGAGGTTAAATTTGTTTGCCCGAGGTTGAGGACCAATACGGTACTTTTAGAAGGCAGAGGTTCAGCCGAATATTGGATTGCAGGAATATCATTCCAAGCTCGTACAGCTTGAGTTATTGGGAGTTTTCTTCCTATTCCACTATATTCACTCTTAAAGAATTTAAGCGTGTCTTCAGTAAATTCAGCATCTCCAGAAGAAAAGTGAAAATTTTCTGTGCCTAGGAAAGCCATTGCATTATAAATGGTGACAGCAAAAAACCTTAGAGCTAGACATCTCGCACGTGAATAAAAATACTTCGGTAAATAAAATGTTTTGTTTCGTGTCGATCCATCAAATGAGATTTTGATTTCGTTACAGTGGCATAGACGGTGGTGAGCCGAGAGGCGTTGTGATATAGTTTCAAATACCTGTATCCATCGATCGAGTCTTCTCTCACCTTGAAGTGAATATATAAGTTGAAAATATTTAAAATTATCGACAGGTAGATTCATAAACTACCTTTAGATATTTGCAATGAATGACCATTTATTGAGAACAATACATTTGGGCCGATACAAGTTTTGGCTTAATTTAACGGGCACTTTTATAGAAATCAGATTTGTTCATATTCACCGCGACCGCTTCGGAGCTTCAGGGCTTTTTGGGGTCGAATCTTCAACTGCTGTCTAACTGTAATCAATTGATTGGGTCCAAAAGTACCGTTAAGGACAGCGCCGGATCCAACCCATGAATAAGGGCCAATGATAGTACCCGGTGAAAGGACGACATTTGCCCCTAAACGAACATAATCGCCAAGCATAGCACCTAGGAACTCAAGCTTCGTGCTTTTAAATTTAAGTCTTCCCTGCTCTTTTTGTACTCGGATTTCGCTCTGATCGAACTTCCTGTTGGCAAGGATTGCGCCTGAACCCACGCGTGCGCCAGCTCCCAGAACACTATCACCAACAAAAGTACCATCCTGAATTTTCGCACCATCCATACATAGGGAATGTTTTATATCTGCACCATGCCCAACAACGCAATCTGATGAAAGGAATGTCATTTTTCTGAGTTGTGCATGAGATCTCACACTTACATTTTCTCCAATAATCACAGGCCCATCCAATACAACCCCAGAGTGGACTCGACTGCCACGACCAACGAAAACTGGCCCGTTGATTGAAACACCGTCATCGATTAAACCTTCGATGCGCGATTCACGCAAATCGGCAAAGAGTTCATCAATTGTATGAAGAATTTCGTAAGGATTCTGGTGACGGTAGATCCATTCATGCAATGAATCTTTTAGAGGTTCGGAGAAAAGATCTTTAGTCTTCATATTACCACCTTCTTTAGATAGAATGGTATTGATAATTGGGTTGGAAGAACGTCTAATAGATTTTCACGAAAAAATAAAAGCTATAATTAGCATAGATATTAAAATTATTCAATATGCGGGAAAAAATATGTGCATATTTTATATTAAACCTTTTTAGACATAGATGCGGGGTCTTCAGTTAGATTCATTCAGATCTCGACCATCTATAGAAATTCACACCCAAACGATTTTGGATCCTAATAAAAAATGAAACCCAAAAGCCCTAACAGGCTCTAAAGATCAATGAACGGCTGGCGGGCCACCTACGACATGAAAGAAGACTTGGATCAGTTATGTGAATAGCCCATAAAATCGTATGAATCCAGTTGCTTGAATGCTTGGACACTAAAAGCCAGGTCATCTAGTATAAAGTTTCTTGATCGGTTTTCCGACACCTTTAAAGAACATTGTCAAGGCATCCTTGCTTACTACGATTACAAAATTCCAACCGGTTCGTTGGAAGGTATTAGGAGCTGTTTCCAAATAATTACTGTAACCATACCAAACAAGCGGCTATCATCACATCGGCTTTGTATGTTTGCGACAATTTATCATAACGAGTTGCAATACGACGGTATTTTTTAAGCCTAGTAAAAAAGCATTCTATCAGGCGTCGCTCTTTGTAAATAGGCTGATCGTAGATCCTATGTTCGCGTCGATTCGACCGGGGCGGTATCACAACATGAGAACCCTGGGAATGAGCTATAGCTATGAATGTATCGGCGTCATAGGCCTTGTCCCCGAGAACGTAATCGGCTGAAAGCCCCGCAATTAAACTTAACGCTGGCGAAATATCGAGAACGTTTCCACCGGTAAGCAATATGCGCAAAGGGTTGCCCAGGGCATCGACGACCGCATGGATCTTGGTAGTCAGACCGCCTTTACTGCGGCCTATTTCCTGTTTGAAGTGCCCCCTTTTGTGCCAGACCCATGTTGGTGAAGCTTTACATAGGAGGCGTCGATTAAAATAGCTTCCGGATCGGCATCCTTTGATAACGCTAAAAGGACATCATCCCATATTGCCAGTTTAGCCCACTTGGAAAAGCGTTTATATGCGGTTTGCCACGGCCCAAGCTCCTTTGGCAAATCGCGCCATGGGGCGCCTGTTTTTAAGATCCAAAGAATTGCGTTAAACATCAACCGGTTATCTTTGGTCAGTCCGCCACGCGGATCTTTTGGATGACACGCCAATAAAGGCGCTATGATTGCCCCTTCCTTTTTCGTCTGATATGTCATGTCTGCTCATGGAAAAGCATATCAGCACACCTTTTTAACAATGTCTATCTTTTTTAGAAACAGACCCTAATAACAAAATCAAAACGCTCCAGCCACAGGCTTATGGCTTTCGAAATACGGAGTGTTTCAGACTAAAAATATATGCCATACATCAATCCAAGTACGCTTTAGTCGGATGCCTCTGTTTTTAACCGCGGCAAAACATCCCATACCTTCTCAACCCCGTCAAAAAGGGATCGGTGCGCAAAGGTCGACAAAACGAAAAACGCATCCGGTTCTAGCACTCGTACCCCTTCCTCAAATTCTGCCATTTTTTGCCCGGGCTCGGCCCGGTGCGCAACTCATTTGACCAGTTTGAGCATCGCTTTGAACGCTTTGGTCCCGGCTTTTTCTAAAATCTGATAGATGATGGTTTCGGTGGAAGTGATAACGGCTCCGGCCTGCTGCATGAGACTGAGTCCCACTTGCCAATTTTCACTGGTCCTTGAATCGACCGCATCCTGGGGTACATGAATCGTGTATCCCTTATTGACCAGGGAGACGCAGGTTTGAAATACACAGATGTGAGATTCAACCCCTGTAATAATAATATTTTGAAGATCTATTGAATCCAATTGCGCGTTAAAGGTGTTCACCTCACAGCAATTGAAATGCAGTTTTTCAATGGGCGCATAAATCGGTAAAGATTCCTTTAGCTCAGGTAGGGTAGGGCCAAGCCATTTCGGGTATTGTTCGGTGACAATGATCGGGAGGTTGAATAATTGCGCCAACTGCAGGAGCTTGTTGATGTTTTCGGCTGTTCTTTGGCGCTGTCCCATGACCTGCATCAGCTTTTCCTGAGCATCGACGAGCAACAAAGCGGTGTTTCGGCGTTTTAATAATTTCATAATGTGCGGAATATATTGAAAGATCATCGGTTGTGTCAAGTGGATAAACACGAGGTTCCACAATATCCATAGGACCACCTGCTGTAATCACGGGAAGACAGGCTTCCTTTTTCTGAGGTTTCTAAAAAAGCATGGTTCGCCAAAGCCGCCGGTCTGGTCTATTGCGCTTGAAGGGAAAGATGATATTCAAAGATTCGAGACGCTTAAAATACCACGAAAGCGACAGCGTTATTGATTTCAGCTACCTTCGGTTGTTCTACCCAATAATTATTCTTGCGATTTTTATTAATTATGATAGAAAGTTAACCCGATTTCCCTGTATCCTAGAAAATTTCTCACAAAAAATTACATAAATCAGCCAACTTTGATCGAGGCTGCCATGGCGTGAAAATGAAAACCCCGTTTCTTTTCAATAAAGAAGTGGGGTTTTTTTGCTTTCGGCATGAAGCTCTGAAGTTAATTAGCCAATGATCAAGATTTGGCCTTAATGCCAAGAAGGAACGAGAAAATGACCACACTTGTTCCGGTCGAATCAATTGTTAATAAAATTGTTTTGTTACGCGGTGAAAAAGTTTTAATAGACCGGGATCTTGCCGCGCTTTATGGTGTTGAAACCAAGCAATTGAAGCGGGCTGTCCGGCGCAATATTAATCGATTCCCCGAAGATTTCATGTTTCAATTAAAGAAAGAGGAATATCAGCTTTTAAGGAGCCAATTTGGCACCTTAAAAAGAGGGGGCCATTCAAAATACCCTCCCATGGCTTTTACAGAGCAAGGAGTTGCCATGTTATCGTCGGTTCTCAATAGTGATCGCGCTATTGAAGTGAACATTGCCATCATGCGGGCGTTTGTCCATCTTAGAAAAATGATAGATTCACATTCTGAACTGTCCCGTAAACTTTCTGATTTGGAAAGAAAACTGGGCCATCACGATGAACATATTCAAACTATATTCGAAGCGATTCACCAATTAATGGCCCCACCTGACACACCCAATAAAAAAATCGGATTCACGATCAAAGAAAAGCAGGCGCGTTACGGCAACAAACCGAAGCGAAAGAAGAAATAAAAGGAAATGAGTGGGAGCAGATAGAAACGTATAAAATCATAGGTGTTCTCCAAATCTATCAGTCAAGGGCAGCAATAGATAATAAGTGTAAAAGTGAGGAGCGTCGTCAAAATCACGGAAAAAAATTGCCCAGGAAAATCCGGGACGTCCTTTAGTTTTCCAGTTTAACGACCAATAGGTGTACAGCCGTGATCTTAGCCTATTTTTCCTCCGCGTTGGACAGACAGAATTGCCCAGGAAAGCGAGATTTTCAATCAGAGGCAAAGTGCTTGATTTCATATGCCAAAAAAGAGATGATGTTCTGATATGAAAGTTGAAACCAATCTGAAAAAGATAAAACAAACGGCTCGGGAGAAAGAAGACGAAAACTGGGAATTTCGTTCTTTTTTAAAGGGATATGATATTGGAATCGAGGAATTGGATTCCATTGTCCACAGATTGTTTGAGGGAGTATATAGGGAAATCGATTGCACGGCCTGTGGAAACTGCTGCAGGGAGATATCGCCGGTTCTGGAGCAGGAGGATATTGAAAGAATATCTCCAGGATTGGGAATCAGCCCTGAAAAATTCAAGGAACGATTTCTGGTTAAGAACGATAAAAATTATTCTGAAGGATTCATCTTCAATAAAAAACCCTGTCCCTTCCTCAAAGGGAATTTGTGCTCCCATTACGAATTGCGCCCCGAAACTTGCAAGTCCTTCCCTCATCTTCATAAAGAGGAGTTCGTTTTCAGATTGATGGGTGTCATAGAAAACTATGCAAGGTGCCCGATTGTGTTCAATGTCTATGAGCAACTCAAGGCCGAACTATGGCATGGGAATAGGGGGTGGTCAGAAACATAATAGGAAATTAGGAAACAGTCATGCATTATGTTTTATTATGCTATTTAAAGGAGGAGCGATGAAGGTTTTGATTTTGTACTATTCTAAAGGCGGCAACACGCGCAAACTGGCCGAGGCCGTTGCCGAGGGGGTCGGGCAGGTCGAAGGGATCGAGTGCGTGTTGCGCCATACCCGGGACGTGACCAAAGACGATTTTGTAGCTGCAGCGGGGCTGATCGTCGGCTCACCGGTTTATTTCGGGACGATGGCAGCCCAGTTGAAACAGGTTCTGGACGAGTTTGTCGGTGTTCGCAGAAGGATGGAAAACAAGGTGGGCGCCGCTTTCTCCACCTCGGGTGATCCAAGCGGTGGCAAAGAGACCACCATGCTTTCTATCATCCAGGCCCTGCTTATCTATGGGATGATCATTGTGGGTGATCCACTATCGGCTACCGGTCACTATGGAACCGCCTGTGTGGGTGCACCGGATGCCGCCGCCCAAGAAAATGGGCGTAAGCTGGGCCGGAGGGTGGCCGAGTTGGTCCAACAACTTCGCCAATAGGCGACTTGCCGACAAGGAGGTTTTTATTAAAAACGGAGCGCCTGGCACTTGGATCAAGATTTTTTGCAGTTTGGAAAAGTAATAGGGGACATAAGTTTAATAGTTATTTGGAGGAATTTCGCCCTTTGGGTGGCGATCCTGTTATCGGGGATCCTTTGATCTTTTAATATATAACATCCTAAAACGCAGCTACAATTGCCTTTTTAGGCCAAAAAGAGAGTCTCAGGAAATAGAAAGCCGGGTCTAGCGCATGAAGCGCCCGGCTTTTTCGTTCTGTCGATCTCCAGCCTCAACCGCCCGGAATCTGAAATGATGATGTCGCGGCTGGTCACAGCGTTTTTGCATGGCCGACACGACATTGAGACGTACGTGCAGAAAGTGCTTGGTGTTTAGTGTTAAATATGGGAGTTACAGGTTGTGCCAAGGTCGAAAGGATTAGACGCCCCTGGTGTGTTGCACCATTACTCCCGCACCCTGATTTTTTATAAGCACGGTGGACTCCCATGGCCTTCCCTGCCAATAAAACTAAAATTGTCTGTACCATCGGCCCTGCATCGGATTCGTCCCAAACCTTAAAGCGATTGATCCTGGCAGGCACCAATGTGATGCGCCTTAATTTTTCCCACAGCGACTTTTCGAGCCACAAAGAGACGATTCAAAAAATTCGTGCCGCTGCCGAAGACACAGGCCGGTGCGTGGCCATTTTAGGCGACCTGCCGGGGCCCAAAATGCGCATCGGACAGCTGGCGGAAGAGCCCCTCGAACTGAACTCCGGCGATGCTTTTACGTTGACAACAGAAGACATCGTCGGCGATCACCGGCGCGTATCTATGAGCTTTGACCTCCTGTCGCAGGTCGTAACCAAAGGAGATATGCTGTTCATAAATGACGGCATTATTCAGCTTGAAGTTGCCGATGTCACAGGCAACGATGTCCGCTGCAATATTATCGCCGGGGGCACGATTCGTTCCCGCAAAGGGCTGAATCTGCCGGGGATTAATCTCGGCATCAGTGCCTTCACACCACATGACCATGACTGCCTGAAATTTGCAGCGCAAAACGGTCTTGATGCCGTCAGCCAATCATTTGTGGAAACGGCAGATGACATTATAGCCGTACGTGAAGCCGCCGCGAAACTGGGTTACGACCCGTTTATTATCGCCAAAATCGAAAGAGCCGAGGCCCGCAATCATATTCACGAAATTATCAAGGCCGCCGATGGTATCATGATTGCCCGCGGCGACCTCGGTGTTGAAATCCCGATCGAACAGATCGCCCCGGTCCAAAAATACTTGATGCGCATCGCCAATGCAGCCGGCAAACCGGTCATCACCGCCACCCAAATGCTGGAATCCATGATCGACCATCCCCGCCCCACCCGGGCGGAGGCAACCGACGTAGCCAACGCCATTCTCGACGGCACGGACTGTGTTATGCTGTCGGGTGAATCCGCCATGGGAAAATACCCGCTGGAATCGGTCCGGATGCTAAAGCGGATTGCAGCGGCCATCGAGCCGCATTACCCCCCGCATCAAATCCAGGATGACATCCAAAGGCACCGCGAAGAGGATAAATCACAACTGCAGGATTTAATTGCCTTAAGCGTAGAAACCACGCTGCATCGAATTACCCCGGCGACCGTTATCGTACCCACGCGCAGTGGTGCTACCGCTAGAAGCATAGCCCGTTTTCGCCTTCCTGTGTGGATTACGGCGGTCAGCAGTCAGCAGAAAACCTGCCAGGATCTTATGTTCTCCTATGGTGTCCACGCCGTGTTGGAATCGGATCATCCTGAAAACTGGAATACCTGGGCTCGCGACTGGCTGCGGGCTCAGAATGTGGAGGGTAAGCTTGTGATTCTCACCGAGGGGCCATCGGCAAAACGCCCGGATGGAAACAATCGGATGGAAATTATTGACTTAAGCCGGGACACACCAAAACACTGAAACAGGGGCCGTTCCTTCATTTATCGATATAACAGAATACAACCGGCTATAAAGAAAGGATTCTTGGGGCCGCCCTTGATTAACTGTACTTATGAGTAGAATAATCCAACCAAAGGGGAAAAAGGGCAGTTTAAAATGGATAAAGCGTTATGCACATACAGATAAAGCCCCCCCTATATTCAGAATGTTTATAAAGAAGGCGAGTTGGCTTCAAATGCAAATTACAAGAAATACTTGTCGGTCCGCCGAGAGGGCAAGCGAGAAGTAAAACGTCTTAGGGGCGAACTACAGTAACGGTGCAACGGCAAAATGATTTCTTCTCTTCCTCAACTTTCTGATGCATTACAGAGATTCTACAGTTTTGTGGAATCTGAATCTGGAAGAAAAATAACACTTCAACAAGCAGACTTTGTGGGATTGCGGGGGATGGATATTGCTTTTGCGCATCATCCCACCAATATTGTGATTGAGATTGTACTTCCTTTCAATGGAACAATCGATCAATTGGAAGAATCGCTAGCACATGAAGCCGGCCACGGCCTATTGACATATGGTAAAGGCTATACTCACTTAGAGATCAAACAGGAGATAAACGATGAGGCCGTCTTTTCCTTGAGTGTAATTGCCACAATGTTAGATGATGTTCCTGTAAACAAACTGATACAGGAGCATGGATTTAGACTCCACAACAAAAGCTATGAAAGGCGGGTCAAAAGGGAAGCTAAGTCTGCCAAGAGAAAAGACATGTCGTTCTATCGTAATGCAGGCCCAAGTGACTTAACTGCGAAACGTTTTGCAATATCCAGCTATGTCGGCGCATGGGCATGTTTGAAGTATCTCACCCTTAGCTCAACCCAAAGAGATGCTCTTAGAAAATTTCGGAAGAATTTCAAGAGAGCTTATCCCAATCTTTCTAGAGAAGGTTTGATAATTGGTGAGCTTTTCAAGGTGCATGACGTTTTCACGTCAACTGGCCATGAAAATATCTTAAAAGAGGTTGTGAGTTTATGGGATTTAACTGATTATGTAAATTTCAAACGAGGGCGGGACGAGAGTCGGGCCACGTAAGACATTGCCGATAGAATCGTCTATAAACGTCTCTAAACCGTCCTTAAGTCTTCGGGGGACATCCTTTAGCGGTGTTTTCATAGAGAAGGGGCTTCTAAGATGGACTCTCAGTTAATCGACATCGCCTTAAGTGACCTTGTCTTAGACAATAGCATCTACCCGCGGCTCAACGTCGATCATCGGCG
>CAZHAH010000022.1:0-50887 GCA_964530095.1 uncultured Desulfobacteraceae bacterium
GTTAACTTATTGAATTAAAATGTTTTCTTAAAAGTTTTCCGGAATATGGGTTATATATTAACATTGTTACGAATCAGAAAAAACCGGACAGGCGGAATATATCATGGCGGAAACTGATAAAGACGATTTGATAAGCATTGTTAAAGAAGAAAAAATGGATGCCGATGTCCCCTGCATCCTTCCACTAATGCCGGTTCGTGATGTGGTCATTTTTACGGACATGCTGCTGCCGTTGTTTGTGGGTCGTGAAAAATCGGTGCGGGCGGTCGAATCCTCTGTATCCAAACATGGTTTTATACTCCTGGCCACCCAAAAAGATCCCGGTGTCGATAATCCGAAACCGGATGACATCCACAAAGTCGGGACCGTGGGTCGAATCCTGCGCGTTCTTAAACTCCCTGACGGGAGAGTCAAAACGCTGGTTCAAGGCATTGTTAAGGCCCGCATCGTCGCATACGAAGAAACCGACACAATTTTTCAAGTACGGATCGAAAAAATATCCGAAGAACCACTCAAGGAGATCGGCATTGAGATTCAGGCCCTGATGAGGACGGTTCGAGAAAACTCAGAAAAGATCTTAGTCCATCAAGGAGAGTTTACCAGTGAAGTTGAGAGTATTCTCGAAAGTGTGGAAGACCCCGGAAAACTGGCAGATCTGGTCGCTTCAAACTTAAAATTGAAACTCAAAGAATCCCAGCGTATCCTGGAAATTGAAGATTCAGTCGAGCGCCTTCGGAAAGTCAATGACTATCTTTCGCGCGAAGTCGAAATGTCCGCCATGCAGGCCAAAATCCAATCCGATGTCAAAGATGAAATTTCAAAATCTCAACGCGATTACTTCCTAAGAGAACAAATGAAGGCCATCTACCGCGAACTGGGGGAGAGTGACGAAAAAGCAAGGGAAATAAAAGATTACCAGAAAAAAATCAAACAGGCGCGAATGTCAAAAGACGCCAACCAGGAGGCTCAAAAACAGCTCAAACGTTTGGAGCAGATGCATCCGGACTCTGCCGAATCCTCGATTGTGCGGACCTATCTGGACTGGCTGGTGGAAATGCCTTGGAGCAAAGAGACAAAAGACAAACTCGATATTAAAAAAGCGAGCCAGATTCTCGATAAAGATCATTATGGGCTTGATAAGGTAAAAGAGCGAATCCTGGAGTATTTGAGCGTCCGCAAGCTGAACCCCAAAATGAAGGGCCCCATTCTCTGTTTTGTGGGCCCGCCGGGGGTGGGCAAAACCTCCATGGGGCAGGCAGTGGCCACGGCGATGAACCGCAAATTCGTCCGTATTTCTTTGGGAGGGATCCGCGATGAAGCCGAAATAAGAGGCCATCGGCGGACATATATTGGCGCTTTGCCGGGAAGGATCCTACAGGGATTGAAACAATGCGGCACCAACAACCCGGTATTCATGATGGATGAGATTGATAAACTCGGCTATGATTTTCGCGGAGATCCCTCAGCGGCATTGCTTGAGGCTTTGGACCCTGAACAGAATTCGGTTTTCAGCGATCATTATCTCAATATTCCCTTTGATCTTTCGAAGGTTATGTTCATCCTAACGGCCAATATCACCGATACAATTCCCTCCGCGCTCCTTGACCGAATGGAAATGATCCGACTTTCCGGATACACCGAAGAAGAGAAACTTATTATTGCCCGCCGTCATCTTTTGCCGCGCCGGGTCAAAGAAAACGGTCTCAAACCGGGCCGAATATCCCTCAGCCCGGGTGCACTCGCTAAAATTATCAGGGAGTACACCTCCGAGTCGGGTTTGCGAAATTTGGAGCGTGAAATCGGAACGGTGTGCCGCAAGATTGCGCGCCAAATTGCCGAAGGCAACAAAGGATCGTTTAAGGTAACCCAAAATAATCTGCACAGATACCTCGGCGTATCGAAATATATACCGGAAATGGATAAAGAAGAGAGCCAGGTTGGCTTGTCCACCGGCCTGGCATGGACCGAGGTGGGGGGAGAGGTCCTGTATGTCGAAGCAACCCTGATCGGCGGAAAGGGGGAGTTAATCGTCACCGGTCAGATTGGAGAAGTCATGCAGGAATCTGCCCGGGCTGCTTTAAGCTATGCCAAAGCAAATCTTGTGAAATTGGGGGCGGAAGAACATTTTTTGGATAACAAAGATATTCACTTCCATGTGCCGGCCGGAGCGATACCGAAAGATGGCCCATCGGCCGGAATCGCAATGGCAACCGCCCTTATTTCGGCAATCACCCAAAGGCCCGTGAATAAGGATGTCGCCATGACCGGGGAGATCACCCTGAGAGGAAGGGTTTTGCCCATCGGCGGGCTGAAGGAAAAATGTATGGGGGCCTTAAGAGCCGGAATTCACACCATCATTATACCCGAGAAAAATAAAAAAGACCTGACCGAAATTCCAGTGAATATAAAGCGCCGTATTAAATTCGTTTCCGTAAAGCTTATGGATGCGGTCCTGTCAGCCGCCTTTGAAGGCAAACCCAATCGGGATTAACGCCGATATGAAAATACTGGCTCTAGATACAGCCACACCGAGTTTAAGCGTTGCGGTCACTGACGGACAAGCCGTGTTGGCAGAGATAACCCTCAGCAGCGGCGAAACCCACTCCAAACACCTGATGCCTGTTATCGAACAGATGCTCGGATTGTCAGGCTTAGCGGTTGCGGATTTGGACGGATTTGCAGTCACCAAAGGTCCAGGTTCTTTTACCGGATTGCGGATCGGTATCAGTACAATCAAAGGCCTGGCAACCGCAACTGCCAAACCGTTGGCAGGGGTGTCCAGCCTGAATGTCCTGGCTGTCCAGGCCGGGGAGTCTTCATTTTTGATTTGTCCGCTTTTGGATGCCCGCCGCAAAGAGGTCTATTTCGCCCGATATCGCACCGAAGGCGGCGTCTTGAAAAGGCTATCCGTCGACCAGGTCGGAAGCGTTGAAGCGGTGGTTCCCGAAGCGGGTAAGGATTGCTTGTTCATTGGAAACGGCGTTGGTCTTTATCAGACGGTTCTGAAAAAAATAATGGGCTCGCGCGCTCATTTTGAACCCGGATTTCAGAATATCATCCGCGCCGCCGTGGTGGCTCATCTGGGGCGGGAAAAAATTGAAAGAAATCAAACCGATCCTGTGGATACCTTTGAACCCATCTATCTCCGTAAGTCGGATGCGAAAATCAAATCCCCCTCACTTTCAGGGTGATTGAAGCTCCCCACAGCAAGCTGCGGGGAAAGCGTTCGTTATTGCGGTTCACAAGAAGATTTTTCTTTCAATTGACAATACTTATGTATTTTGATATACTCTATAATTTAGGAATATAAAAGGATGGTGTTAGCAGATGGGTTTATTTTCGTGGTCTAATCCACCCAGCCAGACGGCATTCTCGATTGCAAAAGCCGGTTATCCCTATATCGGCGCTTCTGCTTTTGCAACCGCTATTTTTGCGCTGATCGATTTCGACAGCCTGGCGTTGCTGGGCCTTTTGGCCACTTTTTTCATCTGCTATTTTTTCCGGGACCCGGATCGGGTTGTTCCGAATGCCAAGGGCGCAATCGTGTCCCCGGCCGATGGAAAGATAATTGTCGCCCAAACGGCAGAGAAGGGGCCGTTTTCAGAGAATCGATGTGTTAAAATCAGTATCTTTATGTCGGTTTTTAATGTGCATGTGAATCGGATCCCGTTTGAGGGTAAAATAAAGAAAGTCAGATATTTTCCAGGTAAATTCTTTGCAGCCAATTTGGACAAAGCATCAAAGGCAAATGAGCACAACGCCGTCTATCTTGAGTCCGGAGATGGCCGACAGATCTGCTTCGTTCAGATTGCCGGTCTTATCGCAAGGCGTATCATCTGTAACGTTCAGGCAGGAGATACTGTTGATCGCGGACAGCGTTTTGGAATGATTTGTTTTGGTTCACGGGTGGATGTCTATCTGCCCGCTGATACCCGGCTTGAAATCGCGGTCGGGGACAGCGTAAATGCGGGAACGTCTATTTTGGGGTATTTGACATGAAGAGAAGAAAAAAACGAATAGACAGCCAGAGGCCGCGTCGCGGCATTTATATTCTTCCGAATATTTTTACATCTCTTAATCTTTTTTGCGGTTTCTATGCGATTATCGCCTCCATAGACGGCAAGTTTGTGGCCGCCTCGGTCGCCATCCTCATCGGTGTTATGTTTGATACCCTTGATGGTAAAATTGCGCGTGTCACCCGAACTTCCAGCAAGTTCGGTGTCGAATACGATTCTCTGGCCGATTTGATATCCTTCGGCCTGGCACCCGGGGTAATGATCTATTTATGGGCATTGCGTCCGCTTGGGAGGATTGGTTGGTTGGCGGCATTCCTCTTTATGGCATGCGGTGCTCTGCGGCTGGCCCGGTTTAATACCCAGGCGGGTTCAAGTGCCGGCGACCACTTTGTCGGACTTCCCATACCGGCGGGGGCCGGAATGAGTGTGACCACGTTTTTATTTTTTCAACGACTCGGCATCGACGGGAATTCAAATCCGATTTTGATTCTTGTCATGCTCTATGTGTTGTCATTTCTTATGGTGAGCACAATCAAGTATGAAAGCTTTAAGAAACCGGAAGTCTTTAAAAAGATGAACTTCAATGTCTCGGTGGCGGCCATCCTGATACTGATATTCATAGCAGCACAACCATCCATTGCCCTATTTCTCATAGGGGTTACCTACGTTACCCTAGGCCCCTTCAATGCCTTGAGAAAGATAAAGCAAGCAAAGGCCGAAGCTCACAAGAGCGACAAGCAAGGGGCAACTCCGATATAACACTTATAGCGTATTTCTTCATATTGTTGGCCCTTCGATGTCAAAAGGGTCGTTATTGATTAATTATTAGGGACATGTATTAAGGAGATCTATTATGTCAGCAAGAGAATTTCATGTTGCGGTCACAGGGGCAACCGGTGCGGTAGGGAATCAAATGATTCGCTGTCTTGAGGAAAGAAACTTCCCCGTTAAATCGGTTAAGTTTCTCGCCTCACACCGTTCGATCGGCCGGCAATTACGTTTTAAAGGCGACCTTGTTGAAGTTGAGGAATTGAAAGCAAATTCTTTTGAGGGGATTGAGATCGCCCTTTTTTCAGCGGGCGGGGGGACCAGCAAAACATTTGCGCCTCTGGCTGCAGCTGCAGGAAGTGTCGTTATTGACAACTCCAGTACCTGGCGCATGGATCCGGAAGTGCCGCTGGTGGTTCCTGAAGTTAATCCACACGCCATTGCTCAATATACTTCAAAAGGAATAATCGCCAATCCAAACTGTTCTACCATCCAGATGGTGGTTGCGCTGAAACCGATATACGATCAATATGGGATCAAGCGGATTGTTGTTTCCACTTACCAGGCCGTTTCCGGGACCGGGAAAAAAGCCGTCGACGAGCTGTTTGATCAGACGCGGGCAATGCTCAATTTTTTAGATATTGAAAAAAAGATATATCCGCACCGCATCGCATTTAACTGTCTGCCTCACATCGATGTCTTTCAGCCAAACGGATATACGAAAGAAGAGATCAAGATGGTGAACGAGACCCGCAAAATATTGGAAGATGAAACCATTGGTGTTACGGCAACAACGGTCCGGGTGCCGGTATTTTATAGTCATTCGGAATCGATCAATGTCGAAACCCGAAAAGCCATATCAGCTGAGGAAGTCAGATTGCTTCTGACTGAAGCGCCCGGCATCCGGGTTGTCGACTGTCCGGAGGAAAACGTGTATCCCTTACCCACGGATGCATCCGGCACGGACTTGACCCTGGTGGGACGTATTCGGGATGACGAATCGATTGCCAACGGTATTAATCTATGGGTTGTGGCCGATAACATTCGCAAAGGGGCGGCAACGAATGCGGTCCAAATTGCGGAAGTGCTGGCCAAAAAATATTTATAGGGAGTGTCGTTTTGGAAAGAGTACCCATAACCAGAGAAGGCTTTGAGATGTTAAAGGCCGAACTTGAACAATTGAAAACGGTCGAGCGACCCCAAAATATCAAAGCGATCGAGGAAGCCCGCGCCCATGGGGATCTCAGCGAAAATGCCGAGTTCGCGGCTGCTAAAGAACGCCAGGCATTTCTTGAAGTTCGCATCGGGGAATTGGGACACAAACTCGGCAACGCAGACATCATTGATCCGGATGAGAATCCAAAAGACCACGCCGTGTTCGCAGCCAGGGTCATACTCGAAAACCTGGATAGTGGTGAAAGCGTTGAGTATCAACTGGTCGGTCCGGATGAATCGAATATTGAAGAAGGACGAATATCAATCACATCTCCCCTGGGGAAAGCGATCATCGGCAAAAAAAAGGGAGATGAAATCGTTCTTCAGGCCCCGGCCGGAAAGCGATGTTATGAATTGATAGAAATATTGTAATTTTATTATATCAGAAAAAAAGCGTGGTGGGTTTAACTGCTGGCTTTAAAAAGGAGGATTGAGAGTGGCACGGATAACAATTGAGGATTGTTTAAAGCGCGTTCCCAACCGGTTTCTGCTGGTACATATGGCTGCCAAACGAGTCAGGCAGATTCGTGAGGGATCCGAATACCTTGTCAGTTCACCCAAAAATGAAGATATCGTTGTCTCGCTGAGAGAGGTGGCTGCCGGGAAAGTCTATTTCGCGAAGGCAAGCGAAACCGATCAATTCGAGGAAACGCTTGCAGACGCCGAAACCGAAGAAATCGGCGAATCGAACGAAACGGATGAACCCGAGGAAATCGACGAAACCAACGAATCGAACGAAACGAATCAAGCAGAGAAAACCGAAGAAACTGGCGAAATCAGCGAGAACAAAGAAACCTAAAAGCCGAATGTTCAGATAGTTTTTGTCAAAATCAAAGGGCTCCAATACGTATAAAGCGCTTAACCGATTCGTTGGAAAAGCGATCCATAAATACGATATGATATCGGAGGGCGACCGAATCGCCGTGGGACTTTCGGGCGGTAAGGACAGCCTTTCGCTTCTGTGGCTATTAAACGAACGTCTTGCTCGGTCACCTATCGATTACCAAGTGGTCGCTATTTATATCGATCCCGGGTTTGGAGTGGATTCGGCCGAAACGCTGGAGCAGTATTGCCAGACGGCTGGGCACCCTCTCAGGATCGAGAAGACCGATTTCGGGATTCGCGGTCACAGCCCTGAGAACAGGGAGAACCCCTGTTTTTTATGCTCCCGTCTGAGACGAAAGCGTTTGTTCGAAGTCGCCCGTGACCTCGGATGCCGCAAACTGGCTTTGGGGCACAACAAAGATGATATCATTGAGACCCTATTCTTAAACATATGCTATGCGGGTGAAATCAGCACGATGGTCCCCTCGCAGTCTTTTTTCAAGGGGCTTTTTACCATTATCAGGCCGTTGGCGTTTGCAGATGAATCTCTCATCAGACGCTTTGCCAAGGAGCAAAACTTGCCGGTGGCGAATAATCCTTGCCCCAGCGCCTCACGTTCCAAAAGGCAAGAAGTGAAAAAGATGTTGCAAAGGCTTTACCAGTCCAACCGCAAAGTCAAAGGGAATATTTTTCATTCGCTGAGCCACGTAAAGCCGGAATATTTGTTAAAGCAATGAAAGACATACAGAATCAGCGCGATTATCGAAATATACCCATCGATAATGTGGGAATTAAGAATCTTCGGTACCCTATAACGGTTCGCGATCGGAGAGACGGATTTCAATCGACGGTGGCTTCAATCAATATGTATGTTGATTTGCCGCACAAGAATCGGGGAACCCATATGAGCCGGTTTGTTGAAATTTTGCATTTGCTCAAGCCCGAGGTTTCCTTAGAGAATTTTTCCAAAATTCTTTCTGAGATGAAGAAGCACCTGAACGCCGCTTCGGCGCACATAGAGGTGACCTTCCCTTATTTTATCGAAAAGAAGGCTCCCGTAAGCGATTCTCCCGGGCTGCTGGATTATACCTGCAGCATTATCGGTTTGAGTGATTCCAAAGGCGACACTGATTTAATTTCCGAAGTGATCGTACCCATCGCCTCAGTGTGCCCCTGTTCAAAAGAGATCAGTGATTATGGGGCTCACAATCAGCGCGGTGAAGTTCGGCTGCGGACACGCTTTATTAAATTTATCTGGCTGGAGGATATGATCGAGCTGGTTGAGAGTTCAGCGTCATGTGAAGTGTATTCTGTGTTGAAGCGGGTTGATGAAAAATGTGTGACCGAGAAAGGGTTTGCCAATCCAAAATTCGTGGAAGACATCGTGAGAGATATTGCCCAAAAATTAAAATCAGATAGCAATATTACCTGGTTTTCTGTCAGTGCAGAGAATTTCGAATCGATTCATAATCACAGCGCGTATGCGCAAATAACAAGCAGGTAGTGGAAATCCACGGCTAAATAATGGCAATCTAAGATGTCCAATTCAGAAATGAGGATTTTTGCCGAAGAACTTCGTTCTTCATAGTTGGTGTTGGACAAGGCCGCACAAGGGCTTGCGGTGAGACGTACTCAGTGTACGTCGCAGCCGGCAAATATGGAGGACAAAGTCCTCCGGCACCCCGCGGAGAACGCCGTTCAACGCAAAAAAGACCATTTATGGATGGAGATCATCGACAATGCGCTGAAGCTGCTGCATTATCGGTTGAGTCGTTTTCCCGGGCGTATTCAATAAAACCACAAAACGAAACAGCCTGCCATCCTCACCTTCGATGTAGCCGGCCCGGGTCCGGATTCCAAAAAGTGAGCCCGTCTTGAAATAAGCGCCGTTTTCACTCGGCAGGAGCCGATGGTAGGGCTCAAATTTGTTTAGAACTTTGAGCATCGACCGGGCTGAAATCCTGTTTTTACGTGAGATCCCGGAACCTTCGGCAATGTTCAGATCATCAATTTCCAGCTCTCGCCGAGCATAGGCCAACAGGGTTTTAACACCCTTGTCCAGGGTCCCGGGGGCTCCCAAAACGTTGGCTCCGGTCGAAACCAGGATTTGATTGGCGATAAAATTATTGGAAAACTCAAGCAGCCGTGCAACCACTTGGGTTAGCAATAAATTTGATCGATAGCGCAAGATCAAGCGATCGCTCGTTCTAAGCACCTTCCCGAGTTTTATGGTTCCGCCGGTTTGAATCCCTTTCTCTACTAAAAAATGCTTCAATAGATGACCGGCATAAAGCGTGTGTTGGTTTTTCTCGCCAGGGATGATGACCCGTTCCTGCTTCAAAGCCCCCTTTTTTATTATTTTAAGGGCAAATGGCAATAGGGGTGTCTGGGGTTCGGCGCTTACATATTTTCCCTTTTGGGCGCGTTTAAAGTAAACTGTGTTGAAATTGGCACACAAAGCGCCGTTGGGCGCATCGTAAGGATTGGGTGAAGAAGTGATGCCGGGGATTAAAAGGGGGGCTGCAAAGTATGTGCCGTCCAGAACGAGATCATTGAAACGCTTTATTTTGAGCTTCAGGAAATGAGCGATTTGGGCCAGCGTTTCGGATATCAGGACGGGATCGCCGTAACCCTTTACCTTTAAATCGAAATTTGGAGTTGTATAGAATTCGGTGACAAAGCGGTAGTCGGATCCCAAAACCTGCAATCCCAGCAGTGCGGTCAGAATTTTCAAGGTTGACGCTGGGATAAGCTTCTTATCGATGTTTTTGGAAACGATAATTTTCTGATCGGGATCGGCTAACAAAACGGCGTCGCGGCCGCCAATTAGCTTTGAAATACGGGCGAAATCCTGTGCCCAAAGAACCGGGGTTTGCCCGAAGATGAAGGACCCTAAGATCAAGGCCGACAGAAGCTTTCCCGCGAAAAAAATCTTTCTCAAAAGAAGTTCTCAGCTTTCCAAAATTAGCGTCACGGGTCCGTGGTTGATCAAAGATACAGCCATCATCGCTTGAAAACGGCCGGTGGCGACCTCGATTCCTTTTTGACGAACCTGGGTGACAAAGTGTTCGTAAAGCTGGATGGCTTTTTCGGGAGGGGCAGCCAGAACAAAAGAAGGACGCCGACCTTTGCGGCAGTCAGCCAGGAGGGTAAACTGGGAAACCACAAGCATTTGCCCGCCGGTTTCGATCAGAGATCGATTCATTTTGCCTTTTTCATCTTCAAAGATGCGCAAATTGGATATTTTTTGAGCCATATAGTCGGCATCTTTGGTGCTGTCATGACCGGCCACCCCTAATAAGACCACAAGCCCGCTACCGATTTCAGCGATCAAGTCTTTTTCAACCTGGACCGAACTTTTTTTTACTCTCTGGACAACGGCGCGCATAGAGGCCCTGTACCAGATCGATGCAGTTTGTGCAAATCGATTATCAATAATTATTCGCTTCGCTGATCTCACATCTGAAACAAATATCAATGACCGAAATTCAAAATTCAAAACAGATAGAATGACGGCGAGCGAGACATCCAATAAGAGATGTTTGGTCATTGGAATATGTAATTTTGATATTGTTTGTAATTTGAATATTGTGATTTGGGATTTTAGTGCCGTGTCCGTGAAAGCAAATAATCGTATATTCATAAAATTGTTGAAATCTCGGAAAATTAAATAAACTGTTGCATTATCTAAATAAATCGCATATGCAAATTTAGGGGGAGTATCTATCTAACACAACAACACCAATTTTCTTCAGCTTTAAACTAAAAAGATAAGGTTATGCGAGGTTTAGTAACACGAAGGTTGACGTTACCGACACCGAAACAAGCCAGTGGACTGCGTAACAGGGGACCGTTGCGCCTGATATTAATGTTTGATTCAAAAGAGCATAAAGGCGAGAGGGGATATGGCTAGGTCAGTAATCATTTCACGGGGCTTATTAGGATTGTGTTTGTTTATTTTAATTGGGTGCGCCGGACCGAGCCGGACACCGGAGCCGGAAATTACAGACGTCCAGCTAAAAAAGGCCTATGCGCTGATGAAGCAGGACAAGTTTGAAGAGGCCATCTCGATCTACGCGCACTATTTGGAAAAGCAGCCCGAATCTCTTGATGCGCGAAGCGGCTTGGGTTTGGGTTATTTAAAAACCGGTCGGCTGGATGGGGCGATAAAGGAATTTAAGGCGGTTTTGGCGGTCAATCCGGAGCATCCCCAGGCGATTTTGTATTTGGGGATGGCTCATTTAAAGCAGAATCGATTCCGCGAGGCAATAAAAGTGTGGCGCAGCTACAAGGCCAAAAGGCTGCCCCTGGTTCAAAAGGAGATCAAACGCCAGATGACACTTTTGCTGATGAAACTGAATCAGCGTTCTGCGGAAAAAGCGATGCAGAAGGAGAAGCAGCTGCAGGAAGCAGGAGTGGTGGCCAAGATAGATCCAAAAGTGTTAGCCGTGTGCTATTATCAGGATGTATCACCGGATAAATCGATGCGTGCCTTTCAAAAAGGGCTGGCGGCCATGATGATAACGACGCTTTCCAAGATTAAATCGATCCGGGTGGTGGAAAGGCTGCGATTGCAGGCGCTTTTGGAGGAGATGGCTCTGGGGATGACGGGAATCGTAGATGAGAAAACCGCCCCGCGAGTGGGAAAGCTGGTGGGGGCCGGACGAATGGTTACCGGTTCTCTATCGGTGGGCAGCATTGAAGTCACCACCAATTTAACGCTGACGGGCTCCGGTGTTTTGGAAGGATCTCAAAGCGTTTCCGTGGAGCGGGAGAATTTCTTTGATTTGCCGGGACAAATTGTCACCAACGTAGCGGAGATCGGCCAGATTGAGCTCAGCCCTCAAGAAAAGCAAGCCATCGGCGTACCGTTGACGACCAGCGTTGATGCGGTGATTGCCCTGGGTGCCGGTTTGGAAGCCCTGGATGCCGGAAACTTTCTGGAAGCCCAGCAGCAGTTTCAGGCGGCGCTGAGCATCGATCCCAACTTCCAGTTAGCCGTAGATGCGAGCCAGGCCGTACCCCCTCCGGAGGCGCCGACACCTCAACAGTTGAAGAAAATGACATCCACCCAGGTTAGTAATACGGTCGAATCACCGATTAATGCGGCCTTGACTTCACACCAGGAGCTCGATGCGGAGGTGGTGATCAGAACATTAATCCCCATAGAAACCGTTACGCCCTTCATAATCCAGGAACAGGATGCGGCCAATCAGATAGAGCGGATCGTCGAGCAGGTGGAAAAGATCACCGAAGAGCTGATCGAAGAG
This sequence comes from uncultured Desulfobacteraceae bacterium, assembly GCA_964530095.1. Lineage (GTDB taxonomy): Bacteria > Desulfobacterota > Desulfobacteria > Desulfobacterales > CAZHA01 > CAZHAH01. The sequence continues at coordinate 12,095 of CAZHAH010000022.1, forward strand.
GAAACCGCAACGACAGCCGTGAGCGAGCTGCCATCATTTCCAAGTACGCCGGAGTAGGCGGATGGTGTTTTTGTAACCGTTCAAGGGTTCAGAGGTACAGGGTTTAAGGATAGAGAACGATTAAGAAGAAAGCAAAGCGGCCAACCTTGAACGGTGAACTCTGAACCTGTGAACACTTTCGAAAAAAGTTGATCTATGCAAGGAGCAAAAACATGAGAAGGCCAAAGACAAAGTGTTTAATGCGTATGGGCATCGTCGCACTTGTACTCTTATGGGTGGGACTCCCTAGCTTGGGGCTGTCCAAACCGGTTGAGGGAGAGTCTCAGCTTGCCCAAATTAAGTCCCGCTTGATGCAATCCTCCCGCTTGCGGATCCCGTTTATTGCCAATGAGGGGCAGATCAGAGAAAAAAGGGTCAGTTATTATGCCCAAACCTTTGGCGCAACCCTGTATGTCACTCAAAACGGGGAGATGACCTATGCCTTTTTCTTACGCAAACCCGGCCAGGATAAACCGACGGGCTTAGTATTGAAAGAATTTCTAAAAGATGCAGCCAAAATATCGCCTGCCGGAGTGGATAGAGCCCAAACAAAGGTCAACTATTTTAAGGGCAATGATCCCAGCAAATGGAAAACGAATATTGCCACCTATAATGAACTTGATCTGGGCGAGGTATACCCGGGGATTGATCTGAAACTGCGTGCTTACGGCAATAATGTGGAGAAGATCTTTACGGTAAAGCCCGGCGCGAGCCCGGATACGATCCGCTTAAAAATTGAAGGCGCATTGTCTCTAAAGGTCGATGCGACAGGCGAGCTTGCCGCACATACCGCTTTGGGACCGGTTAGATTCAGCAAACCGATCGCCTATCAGGAGATTAAGGGCAAAAAAGCGTTTGTCCAAGCAGCCTACGAGGTCCAAAAAGAGACCTATGGTTTTCGCGTTGGAAACTACGATCATCGGTTTCCCTTGATCATCGACCCCGATCTGGTTGCCTCCACTTTTCTGGGAGGAAGTGGATATAGTTCAATGGGTGATCGGGGTCATGATGTGACTCTGGACAGCTCTGATAATGTCTATGTGACAGGGTACACGTATTCCTCTGATTTTCCGACCATCAGCGGGGCCTATGATACGAGCATTAACGACGGCACAGAAGGGGTTTCGGATGTCTTTGTATCGAAGCTCAACAGCGGTCTTACAACCCTGTCCGCTTCCACCTATCTCGGTGGAACAAGCGGAGAGGAGGGCAATTCCATCATTCTTGACAACTCGGGAAATGTCTATGTGACGGGATACACCGAGTCCTCGGACTATCCCATTACATCAGGGGCCTATGATACCGTTCACAATTCGGGAAAAGACGTCTTTGTATCGAAGCTCAACAGCAGCTTGAGTACGCTATCTGCTTCGACACTTATTGGTGGTGGGGGAAATGATCGGGGAAATTCTATCCGAATCGACGCTTCGGGGAATGTCTATGTGACGGGAAGGACGTACAAGCCCTCCAGTGGGGACGACTATCCGACGACTTCGGGGGCTTATAATACGCGATATACGGCCCAAAGCTCATCATATCATGATGTTTTTGTGTCAAAGTTGGACAGCGGACTAAGCACCCTGTCTGCTTCGACCTTAATAGGAGGAGATCAATACGATGAGGGTGAGTCTATCCGGCTTGACCGCGCGGGGGCATATGTCTATGTGACCGGATACACATATAAAGGCACAAGTACCGATTATCCGACCACCAGCGGGGCCTACGATACAGAGCATAACAACAGCTCCTCGGGCGCGGATGTTTTTGTGTCAAAACTCGACAGCGGATTAAGCACCCTGTCCGCTTCCACCTTTATCGGCGGTGATGCATCAGATTATGGCCAATCCCTTGCCCTAGACACTTCCTCAAATGTCTATGTGACCGGATACACAGGTAATGGAACAACCGATTATCCGACCACCAGCGGGGCCTATGATACGGAACATAATAACCCCACCTCGGGCGATGACGTCTTTGTATCGAAACTCGACAGTGGTCTGAGCACCCTGTCTGCTTCCACCTTTATCGGGGGATCGGACACAGATCATGCCTATTCCATCGTGCTCGACCTCTCAAATTATGTCATTGTGACCGGATATGCCAATAAAGCCTCAACCGACTATCCGACAACCTCCGATGCCTATGATACGACCCATAACAACTCCTCATCGGGTCCGGATGTTATTGGATCTGAGCTGAATTCCGATCTTTCATCTCTAACCTATTCCACCTTTGTGGGCGGCACCAGCAGTGAATACGGGAAAAGCGTCGCCGTAGATAGCGCCAACGCCAATGTATTTGGCACCGGATATACGTGGTCTACCGAAAGCGACAATTTTCCGGTCACATCAGGAGCCTATGACACGACCCACAACGGCCAAGTTGATGTATTTATAGTAAAATTCCGCAACGGCACCGAGGGCAACAGCGCCCCGAGCACTCCCACGGCGGTCAGCCCGTCAGACCAAGCCCAAGTTTCCGGAGGGCCGGTGTCGCTTGAGGCGAGCACTTTTTCGGATCCCGAAAGCAACAGCCATGTCAGCACGTCCTGGCGTGTCAGAGAGGCGGGAGGACCCTTTGGTAAAAGCGATTATGATTCTTCCTTTTATCAGAACGTCTCATCCGGCAGCCTTACCCAACACAGCGTGAGCGGTGTTGCCAGCGGAATGAAGTATTACTGGACCGCCGGGTATGTGGATGAAGGCAGCCGCAGCGCCTCCACATCCAGCGAATATTCTTTTATCGTGGGGACTTCCAGCGCAGATAGCAGTGTCTCAGTATCCTCGGGAACCACCCAGAGCCAAATGCAGATGATATCGTTTGTGCAGTTTCCGGACGACGATGATGCCACCGCCGTCCTGGGAACCGAGTTAGGGACTTATGACAGTAAATACCATCGCATCGGCACCTATGACCCCGATAACGGAAGCTATACCGAATATAGCAGTGATCTCCATATTGATCCGGGAAAAGCGTATTGGTTTCTGTGCCGCAACGGGCTGGATATCACCGTAAACGGCGTTGACGTGAGTTTGAGCCAGGATGTTGAGGTGGAATTGGATTATAATGCTACCTCAGGAAATGGTTGGAACATGGTCGCGCCCCCCAACAAGGCCAACTACTCCTGGGGCGATGTGCAGGTGATAGTCTATGACAGTTCCGGGGGAATTACATATGGTCCTGCTTCGGTTACCGCTTCGGCTTCCGCTACTTATATCGATGCGCGGTTGTGGGGCTATGCAGACGGATCGTACGATTCCGGCACGACCTTGATGGAAAAATACAAGGGCTACTGGGTCAAGGCCAAAGCGGATAATGTGTATTTAAGATTTCGGCAAAGCGTACAGGCCAGTCTGTCGAATCCCCGAAAAATAATGCTGGCGGGCGTTTACAATCGTACCAAAAGCTGGATCAAAAAATGGATTATTGCCTCCCCTGAGGCGATTGCCGATGCGGGCGATTCTCCGCCGGCCCCCATGGGTGGGCTTGCCGCAGCAACCGGCGGTGGCGGTGGCGGCGGTTGCTTTATTGCCACAGCGGCATTTGGATCGCCGCTGATGCCGCATGTTGGCATTCTGAAGACGTTTCGGGATCAGATTCTGCTGACCAATAGCCCGGGAAAACGATTGGTTAACCTCTATTATAAAGTATCACCACCCATGGCCGAATTTATTTCCGGACATGCCGGGGTGAAAACAGTCGTGCGGTTGGGTCTGGTGCCGATTGTGGGTGCCGCCTGGTTTGTGCTAAAAGTCGGTCTGCTTAAGACTTTTATCCTAATCGCATTGTTTCTAACCTTCATCGGAGCACCGGTTTTTTACCGGCAAACAAAGAGGCGACCTTATTAATTTTAAGCGTCTAAAACCTTTAAACCGGGAACGCTGAACCCAGAACCGCACAGTTTAGATAGGAGTCATACCATGCAACGAGCCGTCAGCTATGTTTTCGTCATCCTTCTCGCAGTGGGCATGTGTTTACCCGAAACACTTCAGGCGAAAAAAAAGGCCATGTCGTCATTGGATCTGTTCTTAAAAGTGGGCGTACGCTACGACGGTAACGTTCAGTTAGATCCTGTGGATCAAGACGTTTTTGCCGACACTAAAGATGTCTTGGGCGTTGTGTATTTTACAAGCCGATACAAGCTTTTGAGCAACAAGGCGTATCAGATCAGTGCCGGATACAGCCATTATCAAACGTTTCATTATGATATCCATGACTACGATTTGGCGGGCAGTATCGGCTATCTTGGCGGCAAATACCGCTTCAAAAGCTTCACTTTTGGCCTTTCCTATCAACCGTCTTACTACTGGGTGGATTATAACCGATTCATTCTTTATCACATCATAAAACCGGAGGTGAGTTGGCAAATCAGCGATAAATTTGTCACCCGGGCCTCTTTTAATTATTCGCAGAATAATAATTTTCGGGATGATAACCGTGACGGCCATACCGAGGGACTGTTTGTAGACGCTTTTTACACCTTTTCCAAAAAAGGGAATGTGTTTGGCGGAGGCGGCTATGAAAAAAACAGCGCCAACCATGATGATTACGAGTATAATAAAATAAAGACCAAACTAGGCGTATCTTATTTATTGCCGATGGAGATCAAGCTTGTGGCAACGGGCAAGTATGACCGGAAAAATTATCTCTATGACGATTCAAGCGAAAATAAAAAACGGAAAGACAGAAAATTCAGTTTTTCAACTTCCCTTTCACGCCCCCTGTTTTACGAGTGGCTGGGGATAGTCCTTGATTATACGTTCACCCGTAACAGTTCCAATATCTCAGACTATGAATACGACAAGCACAATATGACCATCTCGGTGACAGCCGATTATTGAAGCGTTTAATTTGAAATCTTTTTGCGAAAATTCTCAATCGCTTCTTTGTAGTCCGCACTTTCGAAAATGGCCGAACCGGCCACAAACACGTCTGCTCCGGCAAGTGAAACGGCTTCGATAATCGTTTCGCTAATCCCGCCATCAACCTCAATAAGGGTTGCCTGATTTCTCTCATCGATCATTTTGCGAAGGTTTGCGATTTTTTGAATCGAATTGGGGATAAACGCCTGACCGCCGAATCCGGGATTCACACTCATTACCAGAACCAAATCGACAAATTCGATAATCCATTCAATGGCCGTTAGCGGTGTGGAAGGATTGAGTACCACACCGGCATCGGCGCCAAGATCTTTGATCCGGTTAACCGTCCGATTCAGATGGGGACAGGCTTCCACATGCACCGAAACCAAGCCGGCACCTGCTTTTACGAAGTCGGGGATGAACTGATCCGGGTTTTCGATCATCAAATGGACATCTAAGGGAAGAGAAGTGACTTGTCTGGCGGCCTGAACAACCAAAGGGCCAATGGTCAGATTGGGTACAAAATGCCCGTCCATGACATCCACGTGAATCCAGTCGGCGCCCGCATTTTGGACGGCTTTTATCTCCTGGCCCAGTCTTGAAAAATCGGCGGATAGAATCGATGGGGCGATGCGCTTCATAATCTTCTCTCCCTTTTGTCAAAAATTTCAGTTCGGATAAGTTCATTGTCTTGGTAGAGTGAAACCACGGCGTCATTGTTCATAGGAATTAATACCCAGATTTCCCGGCCCGGTTTGACAAAATCATTAAAAAAATCGATTCGGGTTCCGAATGCGTCGACCTGGATCTGAATTCGTTTTTTTAAATAACCGCTTTTAACCGAGTACATAAAAAGGCCGATGCCATTGTCGATTTCCGGCGGAGATGGGCGGGTTTTGGCAGAAGCCTGGTTAACGAAGAGATTAACAGGACTATCCCTGCGGACAGGATAACCGGCAAGCGGCTTGTGGCGCAGAATTACATTTTTCGGCTTGCCTTCATGGAGGGAATATTTGATTTGGCCCACTTTCAGGTGCATGCTTTCAAGCGAAAAAAGAGCCTTGTCCAAATATGTCCCCACCAGATCGGGCATTCTATAAGCTTTGGGGCGAGCCCCCATGCTCACCAGCAGGTCGACGCAGGCTCCCCGTTTAAGCCAGCCGTTCGGCGCGGGAGCCTGGTCGATGATTTCATCTTTTTTGACTTCATTGTTATAGGCCGCCGTTCGTACGCCTTGACAGAGATTTTTTTTTTCAAGAATAAGGATGGCCTGTTGGCTTTTCAGGCCTCTAAGATCCGGTATTGCAACGGTTTCTGTGCCCAGAGAAATTAAGAATTTGATGTCACGGCCTTTTTTTATTTCTGTCCCGGCGCTCGGTTCTTGTCGTATGACATGATCTCTGGGGATACCGGGGCTATGCTGAGATCCTTTTATCTTGGCGTTGAGTCCCATAGCGGATAATGTTTTGAGTGCATACACGACATTTTTTCCGATTAGATCCGGAACCACCACCGTATCCTCACCTTTGATAATATACATGAGTGTCAGGTAAGCGCCGGCGCCGATCATCGTGGCAACTGCGATGACAAGAACGACGGTTTTGACAATTCGCTTAAACACCATTAATACGTCCTTTTCAGGGTCGTGGCGAAGAAACCATCGGTATTGTTAATATGGGGATAGGTTCTTAAGTACCCCATTTCATCAATAACAGGATTGGCTTGCGGCGGAAAGTCAGATGTACATCGATCCACGCTGAAGTTGGAATGGCGTTTTAAAAATTGAGTCACGACATGGTCGGTTTCCTCAGGTTCCATGCTGCATACCGCAAACATGATAACGCCACCCGGTTTTACGAAATTGGCGAGGGTGTCCAAAAACGTTACCTGCCTTTTCTGATACACATCCAAATTTGCCTCTTTTCGTTTCCATTTGATATCCGGGTTTCGGCGCAAAACACCAAGGCCTGAACAAGGCGCATCCAGTAAGATCCGGTCAAAGAAATCGATTAAATCAGGGCTTAAAGCGTGATTCAAGTCATGAATCCGGGTTTGGACAATCGTGATGCCCAGCCGCTGCATCTCTTGGGAGAGTTTGATGAGCTTGGCTCCATCTCGGTCCATGGCCACGACGCTGCCCCGGTTTTGCATCAACTGTGCCATATGTCCCGTTTTTCCTCCCAGTCCGGCACAGGCGTCAAGAATCGTTTCACCCGGTTGAGGCCCTAAAAGAGACGTCACCATCTGGGATGCTTCGTCTTGGACCTGAAACCATCCTTTGGCAAATGCATCTAATTCCTGAATGGGGACAGACGGAGCGGCAAATGTGATGCCCTCGGGGGCATAAGACGTCGGTAGAATCCCTTGGGCCTGGTGTTGGAGGGATTGGATTAATTGAGCACGGGTTGCTGTTAAGGTGTTTGTTCGGATCGTAATAGGGGGGATTTTGTTAATTACATCGCAAAGGGCAATGGTTTCCTCAGAGCCAAACCGATTTAGCCAGCGATGGATAATCCATTCCGGAAATGACTTCTTAACCGCAAGTGCTAATACGGGTTGTTTCCGTGGATCAGGGAAATCGATGCGTTCATATTCGGTCGCGCTTTTGCGCAAAACGGCGTTGACGAACCCTGCCACCCAAGGCGATGCAAAAGATTTTGTCAGCTGGACGGAAGTATCCACAGCGGCCGATGTCGGTATCTTATCAAGGAACAAAATCTGAATCAGCCCCAGCCGGAGTATGTTTAAGACGCGCGGGTCGATTTTATCGAAGCGCGTTTTGGAAAAATGGTCTACGATCCAATCGATGCGTGCGCGCCACCGCAGAACTCCATATACCAGCGCATGGATGAACGCTCGATCACGCCGGGAAAAGAAGCGATTTTGATCAAAGGCACGTTCGATTTCATGATCTAGCGTATGATTATCCCGGTCGAGAAGATTTAAAATCTTCAAGGCGGCACTGCGGGCAGACTGATTTTTCACGGGCGCCGAGTGCGCGAGGCCTGTTTTCGGCTTCCGGTTTCCGATCTCTGATTCCCGGAAAGATAATTTTAAATCGTTGCCCATAGCTCGTTTGATACATTCCTCCTCTATCGAGTGGAAAAGTTATTGTAAAATCGTACCCGGCGGCAGGGCGTAACCCCTTAAAAAATCTCTGGTCAGGAGGCGTTTTCCCGATGCCGACTGAATTTCACAAATCGATAAGGCGCCCTTTGCGGTGGCAATTAACAGTTCATCCGGAAAACTCTGCAAAACCGTACCCGGAGATTGGCGGGTATCCGTTGCCGCCGGTTGGGCGCTAAAGATTTTGAGACGATTATGCGCATGAAATGTAAAGGCGCCGGGCCAGGGTGTCATGCCGCGGATAAACGCATCCAATCGATGAGCGGACAGATTCCAATCTATGCGGCCGTCCTTTTTTTTAATCAGGGGCGCATACGTTGCGGCAGCATGATCCTGGGGGATCGGTTCTATATCTCCCTTTTCAAGTGCTGAAAGGGTATCGATAAGGAGATCGGCGCCCACGCCCGCCAAACGGTCATGAAGACTGGCCGATGTTTCTCGGCGGGTAAGGGGAATTTTAGAAAAGAGCAGTATGTCACCCTCATCCAGCCCTTCACTCATAAACATCGTCGTTACGCCGGCTTCTTTTTCAGCGTTGATGATGGTCCACTGAATCGGTGCCGGCCCGCGATATTTGGGCAAAAGCGATGCATGGACATTAATAGCACCCAGGCGAGGAAGCGCCAGAAGTTGCCGGGACAAAATCCGGCCGTAAGCGATCACAACCACGACGTCCGGTTGAAATTGTGCAAGTTGGTCTGCAAAGGCATCATTTTTTATCGATTCAGGCTGAGTGATTTTACATCCAAGCCGTGACGCGGCGATTTTAACGGGAGGGGGAGTCAATTTTCGGCCCCGGCCCTTGGGTCGATCAGGCTGGGTAACCACAAGAGGGATAGGATAATTCTTCTGGTGGAGTAATTCCAAGGAAGGGACGGCAAATTCAGGGGTACCCATAAAAATAATTTTTAATTTTGGGTTCACTTGAGGTTCAACTTTTTTTTAATTTGCCTTTTAAAAAGCCCGCGCTTTAAGGAGCTTAAGTGATCGATAAACAAGGCGCCGTTTAAATGATCGAGCTCGTGCTGCAATACAATCGCAAAGTAGCCCTCGGCATCAAAGCGCAGCGGATTGCCATTTCGGTCCAGGCCTTCCACCACAATTTGTGAGGCGCGTTTCACATCGGCTCTGAAGTCGGGCACACTCAAACAACCCTCGTTTTCGGAAATAACCTGGCCTTCGTGTGAAACAATTCTGGGATTGATGAGCACCTGCAGGGACCGCTTTTCGTCTTTGGGCGACACATCGTACACCATGATGCTCTGCTCGACTCCGATCTGGATAGAAGCCAAACCCGCCCCTGGTGCCGCATACATCGTCTCGCCCATATCGTCGATGATTTTTTGGAGATCACCGTCGGTTTCTTTAACCGGCCGGGCCCGTTTTCTGAGGAATTTGTTGGGATAGGTCAGAATATCGCGTATGGCCATTTAGAATGAGTCCTTCTCGTCACAGTTGAACCGCTGAACCCTGGTCGCCTACGGCGCCGCCAAAGGCGGATAAACCTTTGAACCCGTGAACGGCTACTAAATTTCCCATGTCAATCAGGTTTTCTTTTATCGTATGAGATCTGTGAAATATTAATTCCTGTCAGTACCGCGGAAATCAATCCAATAATAATTACGGGCGCCGTTTGAAATACATGATTGACCAGGGAGTATCCGACGGCATCCTTTGCGGCCACACCAAAAAGCGACAGAGCAAAAACACCTCCGGCTTCCCAGATTCCCCAGAAGCCGGGTACCGAAGGTAAGGCAATAAAAAAACAGGTAATGATCAATACGGCTGCCATTTCAAGAAAATTCAGTTTAATGCCTGGTGATCCGAACATCATGATGTAAAAAGACAGCGCCGACAAAGCCCAGATAAAAAAGGACAATCCCAGGCAGAGGAGCGCCTTTTGAGGGGATTTCAGCAAGGCGAATCCTGAAGCGATATTTTCGGTGATGCGCAGCAGGGGCTCGACGAGCCGGGTTCTGATTTGGTGTCTGAAAAGATCGCCGGTAAAAAAGAAAAGTGATGGGATTTGCGCGATGATTCGGTGGATGACCTTGCGAGTGGGCCCGATACCGATCAAAAGAATGCCGACAATCAGTAAAATGCCGAGTCTGACCATGCCGAAGCCGATTGCTTCAAGGGTCTTACGGCTGAGGTGGTAACCGCCGTAGGCCATATCGAAATCGGGATCAATATTCACGCTGTTCAATACAAGCAGAAAAAAGAGAATCAGCAGGCCCATATCGAAAACGCGTTCGGCTACCACAGTGGCCAAACCGGTTGTGAAAGGGATTTGATCCTTTTTTTTTAAAATGGCGGGCCGGGCAAATTCTCCGACCCTTCCGGGAAGAATGCTGTTGAGCATAAAACTGATCATTACGGGGTGAAATGCATGCCAGAACCCGATTTTTTTGTTCGATTCGAGGATAATCTGCCAGCGGATCACCCGCAAAACAAATGTAAAAAGTGCGACCCCGATGCTAGGAATGATCCAATAGTAATTGAACGCGCCAAGATAGGTGATCAGATCAGCAAAAGGGACATTGCGAAAGGCAAAATAGAGGGCCAGCGATGATAGGAGTACCCCGATTATCAATGAATTTTTTATTTTCGTACTCATAGATCCTCATCGACTAAAGCGCCAAAATGGCGCGTGCCTTGGTAACATCGGCCTGAATTTGGTTTGAGAGTTCGGACAGGTTTGAAAATCGGGCTTCATCCCTTATACGCTCAATAAAGTTAACGCGAATCTTTTGTTCGTATATATTTTCTTCAAAATCGAGGATAAAGACCTCAACCGTGAAGACGTGATCGTCAAAGGTGGGACTGTAACCGATATTGGCAACCCCTTTGTATTTTTGGTTCATGACTTCGACACTCACCGCATAAACACCGGTTTTCGGGCATAACTCATCCTGCAGGATGATATTTGCCGTGGGAAAACCGAGAAGCCTTCCACCACGGTTTCGACCGGCGGCCACAATTCCTCGAATTTGGTAAAAGCGGCCAAGAAGTTTGCGTGCCTCCGCGACCCTGCCTTCCATTACCAGCTCACGGATCCGCGTACTGCTGGTTCTTTGGGTTTGCTTATCTCTTGTCCGGATCCAGTCAACAGTCATGACTTCAAATCCAAGCCGTTTGCCATATTTTTTTAAGAAATCAAGATTACCTTCACGGTTTTTTCCAAAGGTATAATCTTGTCCCACAATAATCGCCTTGGTACCAATCTGTTTTACGAGTAAATCTTCTACAAATTCTTGGGCGGTTATGGATGCAAATTCGAGCGTAAAGGGGACACAGATCAGTACGTCAATGCCGGTTCTCGAAATCAATTCGACCTTTTGTTCGTATAGTGTAATCAGCGGTGGCTGACCGTTTTGCTTTAACACCCTGATCGGATGCGGCTCAAATGTCATGGCCACAGAGGTTCCGTCAAGGGCCGAAGCCTTATCGGTAACTTGGTTAAAAAGCGCCTGATGTCCCAGGTGGACCCCGTCAAAATTACCGATGGTAACGACGGCATTTTTTAATGGTTCGGTGATGGTATCAAGATTTTCAATAAGTTTCATTTTGAACTCTGTAACAATTCCTCACAATTGGCTTGACATGAATAGCAAAACCATCTATTTAAGACAGCTTCTAAATTAAATCAATCTTTTTTAAACTCCTTATTGCATGCCGAAGTGGCGGAATTGGTAGACGCGCTAGGTTCAGGGTCTAGTGGGGGTTTCTCCGTGCGAGTTCGAGTCTCGCCTTCGGCACCACAAAAATAAACATTCCGGGCGCAATTGCAATGTTGCGCCTTTTTTACAGAATTTATCCCTGAATCTTACATGAGTTGAAGGCTTACCCAGGCTTCAAAGGGGAAAGGACAATTTAAATGGGATGGCTAGGTAAGGCTGTAGGGGGAACGATCGGGTTTGCGCTGGGGGGCCCCCTCGGTGCCATCGCCGGTGCTGCGTTCGGGCATGCATTCGATTCGAGCGAAGAAAAACAGATCACCCATAATCGAGCCCGCCTCGGTTCCATCGAGGAGTCGCAGTTGACATTTTTTGTGGCTGCTTTTTCGATGCTGGCCAAACTTGTAAAAGCCGATGGGCAGATTCGAAACGAAGAAATCGATTCAATCCAAAAATTTATGGTTTATGATTTGAAACTCGACCCGGAGAGCCAACGCATTGCCATGAACATCTTTCGAGCCGCTCTCGATTCTCCGGGGTCGTTCAACGAATTTGCAACCCAGTTTTATCACCAATTTCGACAACAATATCAGATTCTTGAAATGATGATCGACATACTTTTGCGTGTTTCGGTGGCCGATGGGCATTTTGGTAAAAGTGAAGAGAATCTTATTTTATCTGCCGTAAGCATATTTAATTTTGGTGAAGAAAAATACCAGATAATCAAGTCTAAATATATCAGAGATATTGATAAATTCTATGCTATTTTAAAGGTTGATAAGAATGATTCAGCCGCGAATATCAAGAAACAATACCGGAAACTGGTTCAGGAATACCATCCGGATAAAATTGCATCCAAAGGCCTTCCGGACGAATTTAACCAATTCGCCCATGATAAATTCAGGGAAATTCAAGAAGCGTATGACACCGTTAAAAAAGAGAGGGGATTGAATTAATATTGCCGACTCTTTCCGCAGGTATCAAGATGTAATGGATATGAGATAAATTGTTCTTTCAAAATGCTCCCACAGCGCTCCCCGGCGGAAAGCGTCAGGGGTTTGCTGCACGGTGTGAAGACATTGCAACGGACAATCAATCAAGACCGGGCAGGTTGTCAACCTGATCTTGGTAAGCGGAATCGAGCTGAATACATTTATCAAAAAGCAGCTTTGCCTCGGTTTTGTCGCCGCGGTCCAAGGCTTCGAGCCCCTGTGAAAAATAGAGAGCGGCATTGATGTCGCTTTGGGTTTTGGAGGTTGGCGGTTGCAAGGCAATCTTCAGAGAACCGGCTATTTTCTGGGCTAAATCACGTTCAAGTCCGATGAAATTATTACTGCCGCCCGCAATCGACTCGGCCATGAGCAGTTCACTCGTTTCCACATTCACAATCCGGGTATCAATTCGTACGTCTTTGCCTAAAACCATATAAGAGCCAAACGCGATCGACTGAGCGCCTAAAATTTTCCCTGCTTTGATGGCTGTAGATTGATCTACGCTTCCCGACTGGCTGAGAGCAATTTCTTTCAGAAGTGCTTGAATTTTGTTCCGCTCAATTAGCTTCAGGGAGGTCCCACTCTTTTTTAAGTCCGTAATGAGCATAGCCGACAGGCCTTTGCCAAGTGGGGCAAATTTTTCAGGTTCCGTTACGGAATTGTTTTCAAATGGGAGGATGGCAAGCGTTTTAGGTGCTACAGCAACAACGGTCGCCGTGGGCACTACTTTTTTTTCTTTGGGTTGAGTTTGAACGCATCCAATCGTAACTAAAATAGCGATCAGAACAAATGACGAAACAAGGCAGCTTACACGTTTCATGGCTGAAGTCTCCTTCCGATTGTTGATCCGAATTTTTTGGTTTCAAGATTGGTTATAATTGAAATCGCATGTAACACCCTTTTTCGTACGGTTTAAAATAGTCAAGATGTGTCATGTTGTCAATTCAAAAGACGTAAGGAAGCCGTATTACGCACGAAGGAGCAAGTCGAGCTTCGGAATCATGACTTGATTAATAGCCTAAAAATGAGGTAGAGATGATAATAAGGCAAAAAAAGAGCAAGGCTTATGGTCTTGCCTGCAAACGCCACAATAGAATCAATTGTGGCCGGTTGGAATAATTATTGGTACGCCTGGCAGGATTCGAACCTGCGACCTACGGATTAGAAGTCCGTTGCTCTATCCGGCTGAGCTACAGGCGCCCGGGACAAAAACGCTTAACATAGACATTTATCAAAGTCCATAAAAATGGTATTATTTCCGTATGCCCCCTAAAAAGAAACAAGGCCGCAAAACACGTCCTAAAATAAAGGCGGATCAAAAGAAGACTCCCAAGGTCAAACAAGAGGACCAAACGCCCGACAGGGCGCTTGTTAAATTCGACCCGCTTCAGAGCTATTTGTCCGAAATAAGCAGATACAAACTCCTCACCCGGGAGCAAGAAAACGCTTTGGCGATACGGGTGCGGGAGCATGGAGATCGGGAAGCGGCCTACACGCTCGTGACAGCGAATTTGAGGCTTGTGGTCAAGATTGCCTTAGAATTTCAGCGAATATGGATGCAGAACCTTTTGGATCTGATTCAAGAGGGAAACATCGGCCTCATGCAAGCGGCAAGAAAATTCGATCCGTACAAAAATGTAAAATTTTCGTATTATGCTTCATTTTGGATCAAAGCATATATCCTTAAATTTATAATGGATAACTGGCGCCTAGTCAAAATCGGGACGACCCAGGGGCAACGTAAGCTCTTCTTTAAACTAAAGAAAGAGAAGCAGAAACTGATTGATGAAGGGTTCGATCCAAAGCCAAAGTTGCTTTCAGAGCGACTGGGTGTGTCGGAGCGCGAGATCGTTGATATGGATCAGCGACTCGATGGGTGGGATGTTTCACTCGATGCCCCGTTAAAGGAAGATTCCGATACGGAACGAGTTGATTTTTTAAGCGATGAAGCCGAATCAGCCGAAGATCAGGTCGCTAAAAAAGAAATCGAAACCCTTCTGCATCAAAAACTGGATGAGTTCCGGCAGAAAATGACCGAGAGAGAGTGCGAAATATTCGATCTGAGAATTTTTTCCGATAATCCGGTGACATTACAGGAAATTGGAGATCGTTACGGCATATCGCGGGAACGGGTCCGTCAGGTCGAGAAAAATATCATTAAAAAAATTAGAGAATACTTTCAGCAGGAAATACCCGATTTTTCAGCCTATAATGAGAACAAAGAATCGATTTCGACCCATGATTAATCGAATCCGCAACCGTCGCAAATCGGTAAGATCAGCAGGGCCTTGGAAGGTGAGATCCCATTTCATCAGAATAATCAACCTGATTTTGTTATTAATGGTTGTATCCGGCTGTGCATCCCGGAAACCTTATCAGGCGATCCCAGAAGAGAGTTCTGAATCAGCACCAAAATCCGGGCCGCAATCCCTTAAAGAACCCGATTTAAAACCCGCCGAGTCTAAAGAGGCTCTATCTCCCGGGAAGGTAACTTACCACAGGGAGCCCACAAATGGGTATTATCATTTTATTGAAGCCCAAATTCAAAGAAAAAAAGGAAAACTGGACAAGGCGTTAAATCATTTGCAAAAGGCGATCAAGGGTGATTCTGGCTCAATCTATCTGCGCCATGAACTCGTTAAAATTTATTTGCAACAGCAAAACTACGAAGGGGCATTGGAAGTTGTAGAAAAAATCAGGGCTGAGGTGCCCGATGACCTGGAGGCCCTGATTTTATTTGGCCGCATAAAAGATCGGTTGAACATGACCGAGGATGCCAAGAAGGCCTACAAAGAAGTTCTGGCTCGGGATGCGAAACAGAGCCAGATTTATCTACTTCTGGGCCGAATATATTTCCAGGAAAAAAAGCTAGCCCAAGCGCTGCAGGTTTACAAAACCCTTTTGAACCATTTCCCCGAATCCTATGCCGGGTATTTTTTTATCGGAAAGATATCCGCCGAACGGGGGGATTCGAAAGCAGCCCTGAAAGCATTTAAAAAAACTCTGGAGCTGGAGCCGAATCTGGAAGAGCCGCGCTTTGAACTCATCAAGCTCCATAAAGCGCTCGCAAAACCGCGACGCGTCATCGAAATATACAATGAAATTCTAAAAAGGAATCCCAAAAACACAAGGGCATCGATAGAATTGGCCCTATTTTATATAAAAACGGGAGAACCCGCAAAAGGGGCCGCACTTTTGGAGCGCTTGGGTTTGAGAAGTAAGTCGGATATCGAGGTTATCCGGACCCTTATTCGGCTATATTTGGATCCAAAGAAATATGATGAGGTCATCATCCTGATAGGGGGTATGCTTAAAGGTGCGCCCGATAATTCGGAGCTCCACTATGTCATGGGAGTCGCCTATGATAACAAAAAAGAAATCGAACTGGCAATCACCCATTTTAAAAGGGTGCATTCCGATTCGAAATTTTATCAAAACGCCTTAATTCATATTGCTTTTTTATATCAGGAACAGGGTAATCTCGATGAGGCCATCGCTTTTATGGAGGGGGTTATCCGAAAAATCCCTGACAATCCTGAGTTCTATTTATATATAGGAACTTTTTATGAAGAAAAGGAGGATTTTCAGCGGGCGATCGATTATCTTAAAAAAGGAATCGAACTTGATCCGAGCAATTCCAAACTCCATTTTCGCCTGGGGGTGACGTATGATAAGGGGGGCAGAAAAAAGGACTCCATCCAAGCAATGAAGCGAACCATAGAGCTCGATCCGAAGGATGCCCGCGCATTAAATTATTTGGGATATACTTATGCTGATTTGGGCCAAAACCTGGATGAAGCCGAAAATTTGATATTGAAGGCACTCGAATATAAACCCCATGATGGATATATTACGGACAGTCTCGGGTGGATATATTATAAAAAGGGTCTGTTTGAAAAGGCGGCAGGATATCTGCAAAAGGCGGTTGGATTGGTGCCTACGGATCCGATCATCCTGGAACACCTTGGTGATGTGTATATGAAAATGGATCAAAAGAAAGAAGCGCTTGAATTCTATGAAAAATCATTATTGAATAAGAAGAAAGACAAGGAAGAACTTGAGAAAAAAATCGAGGAGCTCAAAAAAAGCGGATTCTAAAGGACAATAAAATGGGATTGCCGGCGCCCGGCAAAAAATTTGCCCGAATCTTTTTAACTTTCTGTTTCTTTTTTTTTTCATGCAGCAATGCAATTGAAAGGACGTCCAAAAGCCGGCCGGACCGGATCACCGAAGAATCCACACATCTCCTTTTAAAAATTCAAAACACAAATTCGAATCTGAAAACTTTCAAAGGTATCGGCAGCATCCATTTCGGAACCGGGGGAAAGCGCCAAAAGGCCCGGGCCGCATGGATCGGAGCGATGAACGCGAAACTGCGCATCGAGATTCTGTCGATTTCCGGACAGCCGGCGGCAAGTTTGGCAAACGACGAGAAATGGTTTTACCTGCATCTGCACCAAAAACAACGCTTTCATAAAAAACGTTCAACCGGCAGCAACCTGAAAACATTGTTTTCGATTCCGGTTGAGACCCAGGATGTCGTCGATCTTTTGGCAGGCCGAGTGCCGATTCGCAGCCATCACCAGGTTTCGATGGTGGCCAACCGGTCTCAGGAGGGGTATATTCTGATTCTTAGCAAAAGATGGCACGGTGAGATCGAAAGAATATACCTGAATAAGGAAAAATCGCAGATCGATAAAATTGAAATATTGGGGAATCAAGGATCGATTGCGTATCGGGTGCGTTTCGAAAAGAGGCATATTGTCGATGGTTTTGTGATTCCGGCGAGTTTGGATATCACCAATAGCGAAGGGGATCGCTTAAAAATTGAAATCGAAAGATTCTGGACCAATGTGGCTGTGTCGCCATCAATGTTTGTTTTGAACCCTCCCCAGGGATAATGACCGAAAAAGTGGAGCAAGAGAATCAAATACGGTTTGCAGCCGAGCGCCCGGTGGGGAAACTGTCAAAATGGCTACGTCTTTTGGGATTTGATACCATGTACGAACAAGATGTCACAGCAAAAGAATTTATCGCCGCCGGACGCCATCGTATCTTGTTAAGACGCACTCAAAAAAAAGAACGCGAATGGCCTTCAAATCATATGCTGTTCATTGAGTCGGATGATCCGTTCGAACAGTTAAAAGAAGTGATTCGTTTTGTGGGAATGACAGTGTCCGATTTAAGGCCCTTTTCAAGATGCATACACTGCAATGTTCCGGTTCACGAGGTAGAAAAAGGTGGCGTTCGCTCTAAAGTGCCTGATTATATTTGGGAAATTTGTAACACATTCCATGCCTGTGCAAATTGTGAGCGCATCTACTGGCCGGGGAGTCACACGAAGCAAAGTTCCCGGATTATTGAACAATTGTTTCAATCTTTGTGATGAATAAAGTAATCGCACTCGAAGCGCGCCTGAGAAAATGTCGCAATGTTGTGACTCTCGGGGTGCGGCCTAATTTTTCGGATTATTGCTCCGAGGAAATCGAGTTGATCCGGTCAGCTCCAAAAATTTACTACCCGACCACCTTCTATGCCGATCTTTTTGATGCTGCAGGAATTAAGACCTTCCCGAGCTATCACACTTACAAATGTGTCCAGGACAAAATAAAGCAGACGGCCTTATTCCATTTGCTTCAAATACCTCACCCGCGTACAAGAATTTTCTATGGGCGCAGGCAGAAATCTCACATCGATCAATATTTTGCATTTCCCTTTATCGGTAAGATTCCAAGGGGTTCGGCGATGGGGCGCGGGGTGTATCTCATTGAAAATAGGAGTGACCTAGAAGCGTATCTGTCGAAGACGACGGTAGCGTATATTCAAGAATACCTACCCTGCGAGCGCGACATCCGCGCCGTAATCATCGGGAGGAAGATTGTTCACGCCTACTGGCGGATTGCACCTCAAAATGATTTCCGCACCAATGTGGCTGTTGGGGCCACCATTTGCTTCGACTCAATTCCGAAGGCGGTCTCTGATCTGGCCCAATCCGTTGCCAGGCGATGTCAGTGGGATGATGTGGGGATCGATATCGGTATTCACAAAGGCAACCTTTATGTTCTTGAAGGGAACATGAAATACGGCCGCGAAGGATTCCGAAGGGCCGGAAAGGACTATTTCAAAATCATGGAGGATCTGATTGTCAAAGGGGAGATATAACAACACACGGATACTGGATCAGATCCAGCAGATGCTAGACCAGCGGGATTCAGAAACATTGTCCCCCATGGCCGCGTTGAATAAACAAGGGAAACGACGGTTGTGCGAGAGGCAAATTGAGTCCGGATATCGGCAAACATTTGCCTTGGATGCGGATCGGATCCTCCATTCGCATGCCTATGCGCGTTATATCGACAAGACGCAAGTCTTTTATCTGATCAACAACGACCATATCACCCATCGCGTACTGCATGTCCAATTGGTTTCCAAAATTGCGCGCACGATAGGTCGCTTTCTGCGGTTAAACGAAGATTTGATAGAGGCGATTGCCTTAGGACACGATATCGGACACACACCGTTTGGTCATGACGGCGAGACTTTTTTGTCCCAAATTTGCCGTAAGCACGGCATCGGTTACTTTCAGCACAACGTTCAAAGCGTACAGTTTTTAGACAAGGTCGAACGCAAAGGGCGTGGGTGGAACCTGTGTCTGCAAACCTTGGATGGAATTTTATGCCACGATGGCGAAATACACGATCAAAGGCTGGCTCCGGAAGAAAATAAGTCCTTCGCCGTCCACGCGGCTGAAATTGACGCCAAAAAAACAAATCCGGAAACTTGCCTGACCCCCATGACCCTTGAAGGATGCGTGGTTCGAATGGCCGATACCATCAGCTACATCGGCCGTGATCTTGAAGATGCGATCCGCCTAAATTTGATCAAACGCTCAGATCTACCGCAAAAAAGCGTTGAGGTGCTGGGGGATTCCAATGGAACCATTGTTTACAATCTTGTGACTGACATTATTGTCACCAGTTTTCATAAGCCTTACACGGCTTTTAGCCCGGAAATTTCTGAGGCCTTGCGGCGTCTAAAGGCATTTAACCTGGAACATGTCTACTCTAATCCCAAAATAAAAAAACAACTGACGACCATCAAACAGCTTTTTGAAATCCTTTTTGAAAAATTTTTAGGAGATCTGGAGCACCACAATCGGACTTCTGTCATTTTTAGCGGATTCTTAAAGGAGATGGATAGCGCCTACACCGAGTCGCACAAAGCGGAGGAAATCGTAAGAGATTTCATCTCCGGAATGACAGACCAGTATTTTTTAAGACAGTTTCCTAAGCATCTGCAGCCCGCACCGATTCTATAAACGAAGGAAAGGTAACCCTGAACGGTGAACTCAGAACCCAGGTCGCCTACGGCGCCGCCAACGGCGGGTAAACTTGTGGCCGCCCACCAGCGTTTCTATCGCCGCCTAGCCCGTTGCGACCATCTGGTCGCATTTCATGTGGTTGTGAAAGAAACCGATTTGTGGGTCCAGGCACGCAAAAATCTTAAAAATATAATCAAAGAACTCATTTTGCAGGAGCGGGGATATATAGAGGCTTATATCCATAGATATCCGAATTTCCAACAGACGTTGCATCCCTGGAAGGTCAAGGAGCCGGCTGCGGCTATTTTACGCGAAATGGCGCAAGCAGGCACCGAAGCAGGTGTGGGGCCGATGGCCGCCGTTGCCGGGGCGATTGCGGCGCGAGTGGGTAACCGTATATTAGACCACCAAAAGGGGAGCGATGAGGTCATTATCGAAAACGGCGGAGATGTATTTTTAAAAACCCGGCAACCGGTAACGGTTGGCCTATTTGCCGGGAAGTCACCCTTAAGCATGAAAATCGGCCTTACAATTGACTCCCGCGAAAGACCCGTCGCCATATGCACCTCTTCGGGAACAGTCGGTCATTCGATTAGTTTTGGAAACGCTGACGCCGTTTGTGTTGTCTCCGGCTCCGCCGCACTGGCGGATGCGGCGGCAACATCGATCGCGAATCGCGTACACACAAAAACGGACATCCACACCGGGATTGATTTCGGAAAAACAATTCAAGGTGTTGAGGGCCTTGTGATCATTAAGGATGAAAAAATGGCGCTTTGGGGGTCTTTGGAGATGGTGCCCCTTAAAGGAAAAAAGGGTTGAGTTTTACAGGGGGAAAGCGTAAAAACCCTTGAAAAGATTCACATCATTTTCAAGCGGAATTGAAGGGTTGATATACACCTAAATGAGTGAGAAGAAGTCTATGCAAACCATGTGGGCCCCTTGGCGGATGGAGTATATTCTAAGCGATAAAGCGGAAGCGTGTATTTTTTGTGGAGCCCAATCCCAAAAGAACGAATTAACGCTTTACAAAGGATCGGTAACCATGGTGGCCATGAATAAATTTCCTTATATTAATGGTCACTTATTGGTCGCACCATTGCGTCATATTGCCGCCCTGGAACAACTCAGTAAAAGCGAAATGGGAGAATTGCTCATGACGGTCGAGAAATCGATCGCTATATTAAAGCAAGAAATGAAGCCGGATGGATTTAATGTCGGTTTAAACCTGGGTAAAGTCGCCGGCGCCGGGATCGAAGAGCATCTTCATTTCCATATCGTGCCGAGATGGTTTGGCGATACGAACGCACTGACGGTTCTTGCAGATGTGCGTGTCATCCCTGAACATATCAAAGCAACGCATCGAAATTTAAAACCATACTTCGACAAATTAAGATAATGCTGCACATCTAAGGAGACACATATGAAAAATGTTAAGGTCATCATCTGGGCGTTGGTTGTCGGGCTTATTGTGTTGACTGTTTTTCAGAACCAGAATTACTTTGTATCCGAACAACAATTTTCATTAAATCTTTTTTTTGCCAAATACCAAACTCCCGCTTTGGCTAATGGTTTGATTGTATTGGTCAGCTTTGTGTTGGGGCTGTTGATCGCATATTTTTTCAATCTCGCGGAACGTCTTCGGACTCGCAAAGCGACTAAAAAGCTAAATGCAACCATTGCTTCCAATCAGACTGACTTGTCAGCGTTGAGAAGTGAGCTGGCGGCCTTAAAGAATAATTCTTCCGAAGAGATCCTTGACAGCCAGGAGAAAACCGATTAACCCCGGCACAGGATCATTGTGCAAGCCTCGCCCACTCGAAAAAAAGGTATCCTTTATGCGGTTCGATGGAGTGATATATCTTAAACTGATCCGATCTATAAAATGACGCCTTCCAAAGTAACCCCCATGATCAGGCAGTATTTGTCCATCAAGGCTAAATACGCCGATGCATTGCTTTTTTACCGCATGGGGGATTTTTATGAAATGTTTTTTCAAGATGCAGAGATTGCATCACCGATTCTTGAAATCGCTTTAACCTCACGTAATAAAAAAGATGAATCGCCGGTTCCTATGTGCGGCGTGCCGGTGCGCTCCATCAAAGGTTATATTGCTCGTCTTATTGAAAATGGTCACAAAGTGGCCGTTTGTGATCAAATCGAAGATGCGGCCCAAGCCAAGGGACTGGTTAAACGTGATGTGGTCAGGGTTATTACGCCGGGAATGATCCTTGACGAAGAATATTTGGATGAAAAATCAAATAATTACATTCTATCTCTTTATAAGCGTGACCGTTCGGCGGGGGTGTCGTTTTTAGATATTTCAACCGGGACCTTTCGCGTGTCCGAATCAGCTGATATCGACGCGGTAGTCGAAGAGGCGTTGCGCATCGCACCCCAGGAAATTCTCCTTTCCGAATCTTTGCGCAACGACCGGCAAGATCTCCTCGCATCAAAAATACGGCGGGTCTTTTCCGAAAAGCCAATCACCTTTTTAGATGAAAAAGCGTTCGGCTATCGAAGCGGCCGCCAACTTCTGATCGAGCAATTCAAAACACTTTCGCTGGAAGGTTTCGGGTGCGAAAACCTAAAGGCCGGGATCTGTGCGGCCGGGGCCCTGTTGCACTATGTACGCGAAACCCAAAAACAGCAGGTCGAACATCTTACCGGTATCGAAACCTATCTGCCCCACAATTACCTTTGGTTGGATGACACCAGCTGCCGTAATCTGGAACTAATGAACAACATTCGTACAGGGTCGCGTATCGGAACCCTTATCGGGATCATTGATCGAACCGTGACGGCAATGGGTGCCAGGCTTTTGAAAAGCTGGATGCGGTATCCTCTGAAAGCGGAACAAGCGATCAATGTCCGACTGGATGCCGTGGAGGAGGCCAAAGGGAATCTGCCGCAGCGTAAACAAATTCGTGAGCAATTAAAATCAATTTACGACTTGGAACGACTCGCAAGCAAAATTGCCATGGGGCAAGCCAATGCGCGTGATCTGATAGCGCTCAAGCGATCGTTGAGGCAGATCCCGGAAATATGGGCGGTCCTGTCGGTGTTTGATACCACAGCCTTAAAGCCCCCGGAGGATCCGCAAAGTTTGTTCGAATTGGCATGTCTGATTAGCGATGCAATCCGTGAAGATGCGCCCCTCACAATTCATGAGGGCGGGATCATAAAAAAGGGCTATAACGCTGAGCTCGATGAACTGATGGGCATCAGCCGGGATGGCAAAAGCTGGCTAGCAAAATTAGAAGTTCAGGAAAAGCAAGCCACGGGCATCAATTCACTCAAAGTCAGTTATAATCGGGTATTTGGGTATTATATTGAAATTCCCAAAAGCCACTCCCAATCGGTTCCGCCCTATTATGTTCGCAAGCAGACTCTGGTGAATGCGGAACGATATATCACCGATGAGCTTAAACGTTACGAGCACAAGGTGCTTGGGGCTGAAGAAAAACGCGCCTCGCTTGAGTACCGCATCTTTAATGATATCCGGGCCGAGGTGGTAAAAAGGAATGAAGCCCTTCAGACCGTGGCGAGATTTTTGGCAAAGCTTGACTGCCTTATGACCTTGGCCGAGGTCGCCGATCATCACAATTATCACCGGCCTCAAATCAACACAGACGGATCTATCTTGATTGAGGAAGGCCGACACCCGGTCGTTGAAAAGATGATTACCGGTGAGCGATTTGTTCCCAACAGCATCAGGTTGGATAATCAAGAGGAGCAGATTCTGATCATTACGGGGCCCAATATGGCGGGCAAATCAACGGTATTGCGTCAAGTTGCGCTAATGATACTCATGGCTCAGATGGGATCTTTTGTTCCCGCTGTTTCGGCTTCCATCAGCATTACCGATCGAATATTTACGCGCGTGGGTGCGTTGGACAACCTTTCCCAGGGGCAGAGCACGTTCCTGGTCGAAATGGAGGAAACCGCCAATATCTTAAACAACGCCACTGATGCGAGCCTCGTCATCATGGATGAAATCGGAAGAGGAACGAGTACATTTGACGGGCTTTCCATCGCCTGGGCCGTAGCCGAATACCTGCACGATTTGAAAGGGAACGGTGTAAAGACGCTCTTTGCCACACATTATCATGAGTTAACGGAGCTGGCGCTGATAAAGCCGCGCATTAAAAATTACAATATTGCCGTAAAAGAATGGAATGATGAAATCATTTTTTTAAGAAAGTTGATCGCAGGGGGTACCAATCGAAGCTACGGCATTCAGGTGGCACGCTTAGCAGGCATTCCCGATGCAGTTGTCGAACAGGCCAAAAGAATTTTGTTCAAAATTGAAAACAGTGCTCAAAAAATGCCAAGTCCTTCAAATATAGCCAAAGAAGGTGAGAGTGCTCAACAAAACCAGGTTCAATTAGGCCTTTTCCCGCAACCTGAGCAATGGGTCATTGAAAAAATCAGTCAGATCGATATATCTAAAATGACCCCCTTGGATGCACTTAACTGCCTGAATGAATTAAAAGAGAAAGTGCGTCATTTGGCAACCCAATGACAGTGAAACCGGCAATCGCTTGCCACCCATAGTTTGAGATCCAATTTGAATGGGATAACCATGCCCGACAGAAAAAAAATCATATTCCTAATGGCGGTCTGTGCCGTTGTTTTGCTGATCCAACCGTTACAATCTATGGCGCGAACGGCAAAAGGCGAGTATTTCGAGGCCGAGGCTTGTTATAACGAACTTTCGAAAAGTCCCTCAAAACAGAAATATCGCAAAAACTGGCTGCGGTGCATTGATAAATTCCAAGGCGTTTATAAAAAAAATCCACACGGATCTTGGGCGGCAGCAAGCATGTACATGTCCGGGATACTATATGGAGAACTTTACCAGCACTCAAAGCACGATATCGATAGAAAAGAGGCGCTTGACATCTTTGAACGCGTTATAAAACGCTTCCCCAAAAGCAGGTACTCAAAAAAGGCTGCCGGTGCGCTACAGAAAATTAAGCAGGCCAAAAGGGTTGCCAATGTCCCTAAAAAGACGAAGCGTACGTCAAAAGGTTCACGGGAGCCGGATGCAATTTCAGAACTGATTAAAAAGTCGAGTCGTTCTAAATCCGAGCTGCAATCCAACAAAAGAAAGGCAGGCCTTCCGGGTAATTCGGTGACCGGGGTTCGGTTTTGGTCCAATCCGACTTATACGCGGGTAGTCGTGGATGCGGAAAGCGAAACCGATTACACGCATAGGCTCCTCAGAAAGGATCCTTCGATTAATGTGGCCCACCAGCGGCTTTACATCGATTTAAAAGATACCCGCCTGGGTAAGAAATTCCCGAAATTTATTCCGATTCATGATAATTTGCTTTTGGATGTGCGGGCGGGGCAGTATCAGAAAGATCTCGTACGCGTGGTCGTCGATTTAAAATCATTTCGGGATTATAAAATCTTTTCGCTAAAAAACCCCTTTCGAATTGTCATCGATGTGCGGGGGGGAGAAGAAAAAAAACTTGCCAAGATAAAGCCAAAACCCGTTATCGCCAAGACAAAACCAAAACCAGCTACGGGAAAGCCAAGTCAAGTTCCGAAAACAAAACCGCAGCCTAAAAAGGATCGGGTCAAATCAAAAAAACCCACCAAAAAAGTTCCCAAAGGAGCGCTGGCCAGGCAATTGGCACTTGGGGTACGTAAAATAGTCATTGATCCCGGGCATGGGGGCAGAGATTATGGTGCGCCCGGCTATTTAAAAGGGGTGCATGAAAAAAAAGTCGTGCTGGCAATTGCCAGACGACTGGCCAAAAAGATTCGCGCCGAACTAAAATGCGAAGTTGTATTGACGCGCACCAAAGATCGGTATTTGACGCTTGAAGAACGAACGGCCATTGCCAATACGAAAAATGCGGATCTGTTTATTTCCATACACGCCAATTCCCACCGCGATCGAAGGGCGTACGGTATTGAGACCTATTTTTTGAATTTAGCGACTGACGAAGAGTCGATCCGGGTTGCGGCACGCGAAAATGCCACTTCAACCAAAAATATCAGTGATCTCCAGACCATTTTGAACGACCTGATGCAAAACGCCAAAGTGAATGAATCGAGCCGCCTGGCCACCCTTGTTCAGGGATCCATCCACAAGCGCCTTAAAAAGAAATACAGCCGGGTTAAAAACAAGGGGGTCAAACAGGCACCCTTTTATGTTTTGCTGGGCGCCCAGATGCCCGCCGTACTGGTTGAAACGTCATTTATCAGTAATGCCAGAGAGTGTAAACGATTGGTAAATCCTAAGTATCAGGAGCAACTGGCTGCAGGGATCGTTCAGGGGATCCGAAATTATATCAAAGTGATCCATCCGGCTGCCTTAAAGCAGACGGGTTCGCGAAGCGCCTCCAAAAGCTGATCCTACCTGTCCGGGGCCATGCGCCCATTCATGATGGGATCCCTTAAAGTCTAATCCGAATGTCAGAAAGTAAGCCATCATCAACGCCACCGTTCAATCCTTACCTGGCGCTTATCAGCGGGACTCTGGCCGTGTCAACCGGGGCGATTTTCGCACGTCTGGCAGACGCCCCGGCGCTGGTAACGGCCGCTTACCGCGTGGGCCTGGCAACACTGATTTTGCTCCCTTTTGCCTGGAATAAGGCGCGCGATGAATTGCGCCATCTTTCTCCCCGCGATATGGGATTTGCGGTGTTGGCGGGTTTTTTTTTGGCGCTTCATTTTGCAACATGGATTTCATCTTTAGATTATACTTCGGTGGCCAACAGTGTGGTCCTGGTCAACACCAATCCCCTGTGGGTGGGGTTACTCACTCCGCTCATCACCAAAGATCGGCTAAAAAGAGCCGTGGTGATCAGTATTATCATCAGCGTATCCGGCGGGATGATCATAGGTTTCGATGATTACCATAGCGGCGGTAAGGCCCTATGGGGTGATCTGCTGGCATTGGCGGGTAGTATTTGCGCGGCCTTTTATCTCCTTTTGGGCCGTAACCTTCGCCGCCGCCTTTCCTTGATGGCTTATGTCAGCGTCTGCTATGCAAGTGCCGCGGTCATCTTGTGGATTCTGGTGATCATTCTTCAAAAGCCCGTGACCGGATTTGGCAGCACTACCTATGCGGCATTTGGGGGAATGGCCCTTATCAGCCAGGTGATCGGCCATACGAGTTACAATTGGGCTCTCAGATGGTTTAGCGCCGGCATCATCGCGATAAGTCTTCTGGGAGAACCGATAGGGAGCACGATCCTGGCCTATTTTATGTTTGGGGAAGGATTAACACTTTTGAAAATAAGCGGTGGTGTCCTGATACTGGGGGCAATTTATCTGGCAGCACAAAGTGAAATAAATAAACCAAATCCCGGATCAGATCCTGCTCCATAAAGCGCTGCAGCAGCTTTATCGATATGGAAAGGAACGCCGCAATTTGACAAAGTGAGATTTTAGTGATTTATCCCGAGATTAAGAAGAAGCGAAAATTACAGATTTAATACTACAACATGTGAAAATGGATGGAGGGAGAAATGGATTTTGAAAATATTATTTATCAGGTTGAGGACGGAATTGCGTTGATAACTTTCAACCGGCCCAACGCACTGAATGCCTTAAACGGGCCCCTGCTGGATGATTTTTCACAGGCCCTTGACGACGTGGCCGGCAATGATCAGATCCGCATCCTCATTTTGACGGGAGCCGGTGAAAAGGCGTTTGTGGCAGGTGCCGATATTAATGAGCTGGCCACTTTTGATCCCCTGGGGGCCAAATTGTTCTCAAAAAAGGGACATACCATTATTAATAAGCTGGGAGAATTGCCGGTTCCGGTCATTGCGGCCGTAAACGGCTTTGCACTCGGAGGCGGAACCGAAATCGCCATTGCCTGCGATTTTATCTATGCCTCCGAAAACGCGACATTCGGTCAACCGGAGATCAATCTTGGCCTTATTCCCGGGTTTGGCGGAACCCAGAGACTCCCTCGATTGATCGGCCCCAATCTGGCCAAAGAATTCATTTATACCGGCAAAATGGTACCGGCCCGCGAGGCCCATGATATCGGCCTTGTGAACAAGGTCTGTCCGCCGGAGAGTCTTATGGATGAAGTGACCCAAACCGCCAAATTGATGATGTCAAAAGGAAGGGTCTCTCTGCGGGCGGCAAAAGAAGCCATAAACAATGGCTTAAACGTTGACCTGCCTACAGCCCTGGACATTGAGGTCGACACGTTTTCACTCTGTTTTGCAAGTGAAGATGCCAAAGAGGGAACAACCGCATTTCTCGAAAAGCGCAAGGCCGAGTTTCAAGGAAAATACAGATGAACCGGCTTCAAATTTGACACAAACGTATCGAACTTATATACTGACACAAGAATCACAGTTACCGATGGTACGTAATAAAGAGAAAATCCAGTTGGGGTGGGGCGTGCTGCTGGTTTTGGCCGGTATTGGCGTCTTTTTCCGAATCCCGCAGGTGATGCCCAAAATCGAACAAATCGATCAATTTGCTTCGGCAACCCTTTTTATTAAATTTTGCTTCTATTTTATGGGAGTGCTCCTTATCGGCGGTGGGCTAAAGAAGATCTACGAAAATTACCACAAAGAAGAATAATTTTTGGAAACTGCAATGCTAAATAAAACCGGCAATAAAAGCGGCAAAGGGTTGAATGTCCATGTCTTAAAATCGGAAGTTGAATATCGGACAAAACTCCAGGCCATCGCCAATAAAATTCATGCGGCACCGAATCTGGATGATATTTTAGTTAATCTGATTGGGGAAATTACGTCACTGTTTGAGGCGGAGCGGATTACGGTTTACGTGGTGGATGGAGTTAAAAGAGAGCTAACCTCACGTTTCAAGTCAGGAGATGAGATTGCTGAAATACGGCTGCCGATTTCGAATAACAGTATCGCCGGCCATGCGGCGATGAGCAAGCGGCTCCTTAACATCAAAAATGTATATGACTCCAGAGAACTGACAGCCATAGACCCGGTGTTAAAGTTTGATAAAAGCTGGGATCAAAAGTCAGGCTTTACGACCAAACAGGTTTTGGCATTGCCGATCATCTTCCAGAAATACCTCTTGGGTGCCATCCAGTTGATCAACCGCACAGACGGTCAATCTTTTACCAAAATCGATGAGCAGTACGCCAAAGAGCTGGCCAAGGTGCTGGGGATCGCCTTTTACAATCAGAAGCGGATGGCGCGCCGCCGAGCCAGCAAGTTCGATTATCTGCTGCAAAATCATCTGATCACCCAAAAGGAGCTGGAACGGGCCGTCGGCGAAGCCCGCCAAGCCAAGGAGACCATCGAATCGGTACTCACCAGCAACTATAAAGTTCAGAAGAAAAATGTCGGCCAGTCACTCAGCGAATTTTATAAGGCCCCTTTTATCGAATATAATGCGAATATAGCGATTCCCGGTGAGCTTCTGGTGGGACTGAAGGTCCCTTTTATGAAAAACAATTGCTGGGTTCCGATTCGGAAAGAAGATGAAAAAATCGTGATTGCCGTGGATAATCCGCATGATCTGCGGAAGATCGATGAAATTAAGACGCTTTTTTCAGGCAGAGAGTTATCCTTTGCGGTCGCGCTCAGAAACGACATCCTCGATTTTATTACCCTGTTTACACAGGGTGAAAAAGAGATGGCGGCCATCGATGACATTCTCCAACAACTACAGGCAGAATCCGTCGAGATGGATGAGGCCGAGGCCGCGGTCGGAGAAGAAGACAGCGCCGTGGTGCAGCTGGTCAACAAGGTCATTTTGGATGCCCATGCCCGCGATGCCTCGGACATCCACATCGAACCCTATCCCGGCAAACAAAACACGCGCGTACGGATTCGAGTCGATGGGAACTGTACTCTCTACCAAACGATCCCCTTCAGCTACAAAAATGCCGTTGTATCGCGCATTAAGATTATGTCTGATCTCGATATCGCCGAACGCCGCAAGCCTCAAGACGGCAAGATCAAATTTATGAAATACGGCGGCAAAGACATCGAGCTGCGGGTGGCCACGGTTCCGACCCAGGGGGGGCTGGAAGACATTGTGATGCGTATTTTGGCTGCCGGCGAACCGATTCCCCTGGCGAAAATGGGTTTTTCCAAAAAGAATTTCGATGATTTTGTCAGTATCGTCATCCAACCGTACGGTATCATATTCGTTTGCGGACCCACGGGTTCAGGCAAGACGACCACGCTCCATTCTGCTTTGGGATATATCAATAAAACCGAAACCAAAATCTGGACCGCCGAGGACCCGGTCGAAATTACCCAGGCCGGTTTGAGACAAGTTCAGGTACAGCCCAAGATCGGGTTTGACTTCGCCGCTGCCATGCGGGCCTTTCTAAGGGCGGATCCGGACGTGATTATGGTGGGCGAGATGCGGGATAAAGAAACCACCTCCATGGGGATTGAGGCGTCCCTGACGGGTCATCTGGTGCTTTCCACGCTCCATACAAACAGCGCTCCGGAGAGTATTACGCGATTGCTTGATATGGGGATGGATCCCTTTAACTTTTCCGATGCCATTCTTGGCATCCTGGCGCAACGATTGGTGCGCACGCTCTGCAAGGATTGTAAAAAGGAGTATCTGCCTTCAAAAGAAGAATATGAAGAACTGGTGCGGCAATACGATCCCGAAGCCTTTAAAAAGAATGTCAAAATTCCTTATAAGAAAGATTTGGTCCTATATAAAGCGGTGGGTTGCGACAAATGCAACAATACCGGGTATCGCGGACGCATGGGGATCCACGAGCTTTTGATGGGAACCGACGAAATGAAAAAACTGATTCAAAACAATGCCAGGATGGAGGATCTTCGGAATCAGGCGCTTTCGGATGGGATGACGACCTTGAAGCAAGATGGGGTTGAAAAAATCTTCTCCGGCCACACGGATCTTCTACAGGTCAGAAAAGTCTGCATCAAATAACCCCCCATAATCCAACAAGTCATTGCCCGCGGACGACTGATGCTGCCTGGCGGAATTTTTTCAGTTGCCCCTCATAATAGGTTCTGTTTTTGGGATCCAACTCAAGGGCCCGCATTCCAGTCGCTACCGCCTCCTCATATCTTTCGTTCACATAGTAGCTTTCAGCCAGCGTGTCCAGAATATGAGGGACCGTTTGCAGGCCGGCGGCCTTCGAAACAAGGGCGAGCGCCCTTTGAGGATCTTTAAAGGTTTCATCCTCACAGGTGGCCAGCAGCCAGGCGAGATTGTTTAGCGCTCTGGGATTGACGGCATCGAGTGTGAGGGCACGTTCATAAGCGGCTACGGCGGAGGCATATCGATTTTTACTATAATACAGATCGCCCAACAGGGTATAGAGATTTGTGTTATCAGGTGCTTGATCGATTTCTCTTAAAAGGGCTTTTTCAAAAAAATGGGCATTTATCTTTTTCCCGGTTTCGCCGAAATTCAAGTTGTAACCGATTACTCCGATGAGAAAAATAGCGGCCAAAAAAAGCGCAATGCTCCGGCGCACCTTGCGGTCATGGCGGTCGATCCATGATCGGTTTGCTTCACATCGCTTCAAATAGTCGATCCGTTGCTGAATGCTGAAATGATGCCAGTTCGGCCGATCGGGAGGCTGGCCACTGGTGAGAGCGATTTTATTCAGGGTCGATACTAAGGGAACGGCACTGTCGAAAATAGAGAACACATAAATATCGGCCTGCCGTTCGAAATTACGCATAAAGAATCCAAAGATATAGCGGAAGTAAATTAGAAAATTGATGATAATGATCAGGCTAAAGAGGGTGGAAACCACGGCGGTCTGATTGAAAGTGGTGTTATTCAAGAGTTTGTAAACCGGGTCAGCGTAAATAATAAAATAGATAATCAGATCAAAGGTAGCATATGAAAGCACCATATAGCCCGCAAAGAAGAGAAGGTAGAAAAGGAGATGCTTTTTCTTGATGTGACCGATCTCATGTGCAATGACAGCATCTATTTCGTTTGATTCCAGAGATTGTAAAAGCGCGCGGGTGACCAGAATGTAACGGAATTTTTTAATTAGCCCCATCACTCCGGCGGTAATCATGCGACCGCTGAAAATCGGCCAGTATAGGATGTTGGCATATTGAAGGGCGGCTTTCTGGCACACCGCCTCAATTTGTTTACGCCTTTCGCCGGGTTCGAGCGGTTGGCAGCGCCAGAATTTTTGGATCAAAAAGGGCCCCACAATGGCGACCAGCAAAAGAAAAATAAGAAAATAGGCAATTTCTCCTTCGGTAGTGGCCAGGATACGTTTGGGAACTTGAAAGGGGAGGATATTGATAATATCGGAAATCCCCGAAAGGAGAAGCCAGGGAAGGAGCACCGGGACCGAGATTGAGATGTTTGAGAGGATATAGGAGCGTCGCGAAATATCGGATCGATAGAGGATATTTTGAGTGTCGTAGGCAAAGGCCCATATGATGGCAAGATACGATATGAACAGCAAAAGAAAAATCAGGGCGGTCAGCGTCGGTACCAAAGATAACAGGGAAATCCGTAGGAGAAATGAAGAAAGATTTAGACCGTAAATATTGATGGCAAAGAGGAGAATCGCCATTACGGAAAGCCGGGTCTGACTTGAAGTGAAACGATGGTCAAGGCGTGCGAAGCTGTCCCGGGCGATACGTAAATTAATGCGCTGAAACTGGAGCCGGACAAACCACCCAAAGAGCAGAATAAAAAAGAAAAATAACAACAACGCTTCAAATAAAGTGAAATTCGTACTTTCGGCTGGCTGATAGGTGGTGTAAATCAGCAGAGCGATGATGAGGTAGATGAAATTGCCAAACATAACAAAACCTGATTTTTACGGATAAAACCTTTCTTTCTCACTGTAGATGCAACCGCAGTATTGTTGGCGGTATAGACCCAGACGTTTGGACTCATCAATGCCGTTTTTCCATCCCGTGCGAAAATCCTGGTAGTAAAATGGTACGCCAACACGTTTTTCGATTGACGTCCCGATGGATTTGACGAGGTCATGTTTTTGAAATTTACTGTACAGAAGGGTGCTGGAAAAACAATCGAATTTCCCCCGTCGGGCGATAAGGGCGGCGGCACTGAGACGGGCATGATAGCAATAGGTGCACCGGTCAGTTTCACGGAACACGATGTTTTGTAAAAACCCCTCCAGATCGTAGGTTTCCTGATAGACGACGCGAAGATCAATCATTTGGGCGTAGCCTTGGAGCGTCTCCTGGCGTTTAAGACATTCCCTAAAGGGGTGAATGTTATGCCGATAAAAGAATCCCATTACATCCAACCCGTCTTCGCGCAGGGTTTGGATGGGGTAAATGGCGCATGGCGCACAGCAGGTGTGAAGCAGAATTTTCAATTTCTTGAACCAAAAATAGCGGTTCCGATACGAACCATTGTCGCGCCTTCCTCTATGGCCGCCTCAAAATCTCCCGTCATGCCCATTGACAGTTCATCCATAAGAATGTGGGGTATTTGTTGGGCGATGATTGCGTGACGCATTTCACGAAGGGCTCTAAAGAAGGGCCGCGCCTTTTGAGGTTGATCAAAGAATGGCGGCATGGTCATAAGACCTTTGACTTGGATATTTTTTAGCTGACTGATTTCTTTTAACAGATTGATGGTCTCTTTGGGGTCAGATCCGGATTTGGTGAGCTCCCCGCTAATATTCACCTGTATCAGAACGGACTGTATCTTGGCGTTCTTTTGAGCCTGTTTGTTCAATTCGCGAGCCAATTTGTAACTGCCGACCGTATGAATCAAATCAAAAAGACGAACGGCATATTTGGCCTTGTTTGTCTGCAGGTGGCCGATAAGATGCCATGACACGTCGAAAGAAGAGAGCGCGTTGATTTTTTCCCGGGCTTCCTGAACGTAATTTTCCCCCAGGGTTGCCACGCCCGCTCTAATGGCCTCTTCCACACGCGAAGCCGGGACTGTTTTGCTTACCACCACGAGCCGAATAGATCCAGGGTCACGTCCACAGGCCATTGCGGCTCGGTTAATACGGTTTTGGATATTTTTGAGTCTATCTTCCAAGCCTGCATGCCTCCCGGTTTAAGCGCATTGACTGATTGCTTTTGTCCGCCCCGAACTGCGCAAATTTTCGGTTTCGGTGTCCAAATCGAAAACCCCTTCTTTGATAAGCAATTCAACCACTTCACAGATAGGGAGTCCG
Source organism: uncultured Desulfobacteraceae bacterium (assembly GCA_964530095.1). GTDB lineage: Bacteria > Desulfobacterota > Desulfobacteria > Desulfobacterales > CAZHA01 > CAZHAH01. Next base: position 46,222 of record CAZHAH010000022.1, read on the forward strand.
ACAACGTTGGTGTATGATCCGTTTATGCGCTTAACCAAAAAAGAGCCAAGCCCTTGAACGGCGTAGGCACCCGCTTTGTCGAACGGTTCAGCGGTATGTACATACCATTCGATTTCTTTGGCGGTCAGTTTTTTGAATGCGACCTCAGTCGTAACGACGTCGGAATATTTTTTCTGTTTTGCGTCACAGTATATGGCATAACCCGTTAGAACCTTGTGGATTTTTCCGCTCAGCCGTTTCAGCATGGTGCGTGCTTCCGACCGGGAGCCGGGTTTCCCGAGAATCGAACCGTCGATAAGAACAATCGTGTCGGCGCCTATCACCCAGCTTTGGGGATGGCGTTGGGAAATGTCCTCGGCTTTACCCTCCGCCAGGGCCTTAACGTAAGTCGAAGGAGATGACAGCGAAACCGAGCTTTCGTCAAAATGGCTGGGAATCACCGTAAAGGAGAGCCCGGCCTGGTTTAACAGATAGCGGCGGCGCGGGGATTTAGAAGCCAGAATCAGGAGTGGATCAGACGATCTTTTTCGCATTGGTGCCTATTATCAAAAGCAAGGGGGTTTGACAAGGCACAAGGTGGTACATATCAAATCTCCCAATTTGTGCTTGACAGGGGGAACATAGGATATCCCCTTATATCTGCCCCGTTGTTAATTGCTCAGATTATTTTTTTTCTTTTTTAAGCGTGAGTTCTGCATTGTATGTCTTTTTTGAGCCGATAGAACACTTTTGCGCATACGTACGGAGAGCGGTGTCACTTCAACCAGTTCATCTTCGCGGATAAAACTGATCGTCTGCTCGAGAGTGAGCGGCTTAATCGGTGCCAGAATAACGTTTTCGTCTCTTCCCGATGCCCTCATGTTGCTCAGTTTTTTTTCCTTACAGGGATTTACATCAATATCCTGACCTCGATTATGTTCTCCCACGATCATTCCTGCATAAACCGGGTCTCCCGGGAGGACAAATAACCGTCCGCGCGGTTCAAGATTAAACAATGCATATGGAACTGATTTGCCGGTCCGGTCCGCAACGATTGAACCGGTTAAACGGCTGGGGCAGTCTCCCCGGTAGTCGCCATAACCGTCAAAAAGGGTATGCATAATGCCGGTTCCCCGGGTGTCTGTCAGAAACTCATCCCGATACCCAATCAGAGCTCTTGAAGGGACTGAAAATTCAATTCTGACCCTACCTTTGCCGTTGTTGACCAGGTTGGACATTTTACCTTTGCGAAAGGAAAGCTTTTCAGTGACAACACCTAAAAACTGTTCTTTGCAGTCAACAAACAATTGTTCAATAGGCTCCCGTTTTTTGCCGTTTTCGTATTGATAGATGACTTCCGGTCTGCCGACACAGAATTCAAATCCCTCACGCCGCATGGTTTCGATCAATATGGACAGTTGAAATTCTCCCCGGCCTTTAACCAGAATATCGTCCATTTCGGAAGTTTCCTCCACCTCAATGGCTACATTCATAAGGGTTTCTTTTTGCAGGCGTTCTCTAATGCGGCTCGATTGAACATATTTACCTTCTTTGCCGCTAAAAGGAGAATCGTTAATGGCAAATTTCATGGCTACAATGGGTTTATCTACCCTGATTCGGGGCAGCGGGCGTAAATTATCTTGATTACAGATCGTGTCGCCTATCTTTACGTCTTCAATTCCTGCCAGGACAATAATATCTCCGGGTTGAACTTTTTTAGTCACTTCCTTTAACTGTATGCCCTCATATATTTGCAGTTTAGATACCTTGAGCGGAACATTTTCACCGCTTTCTCCGATGCAGAATAAAACATCACGCGATGAAGCGGTACCGTTGAAAATTTTGCCGACGGCCAGCCTGCCAAGATAATCGGAGTAGCCCAAATCGGATACAAGCATTTGAAAAGGAGCGTCCGGATTATGTGAAGGGCCCGGGATTTCTTTGAGGATCGTATCCATGAGAATATGGAGATTTTCACTTTGTTCTTCAAGATTTTTCATGGCAATACCATCACGGCCGACTGCAAAGAGGAGTGGGAATTTCAGCTGGTCGTCGGATGCATCCAGATCGATGAGTAGATCGTAAATTTCATCTAAAACTTCATCCGGCCTGGCATCATGACGGTCTATCTTATTAATGACAACGATAATTTTAAGTCCTGCCTTGAGCGCCTTGTTAAGTACAAAACGGGTTTGGGGCAGGGGGCCTTCGGATGCATCTACCAGCAGGATTGCACCATCAGCCATGGATAATGCTCTTTCTACTTCACCGCCAAAATCAGCATGTCCGGGAGTATCAATAATATTGATGCGGACGTCTTCCCACATGATGGAACAGTTTTTGGCTGCTATCGTGATTCCGCGTTCTCGTTCCAGGTCCATGGTGTCCATCAGGCGTTCGTCAACTTCCTGATTTTCACGGAAAAGACCGCTTTGGTGAAACATGGCGTCCACCAGAGTGGTTTTACCATGGTCAACATGAGCAATAATGGCAATGTTACGCAGGCTATTGTTTAGAATTTCTTGAGACATGATGTATCACTCCGTTCAAATTACAAATGGATTCTGTATCCGTTTTCTACTTTTAGGTTTGGGATATGTTTTCTTTTTTCTGCATATTCTGCTCGAATTTCCATGCCGTCGAGTTTAGCCCGTTTTAACGATTTTAAAACTTTTTGGGCGACATCTGTTTCAACTTCAAAAAAGGAGAATTCTCTTAAAAGCTCGATTTTCCCGATCTGGTTGGAACGGATTCCGGCATTAGCGCATATTAAACGGGTAATCGCACCTTCGCGAATGTTATCCAGTCTTCCAGCATTGATAAAAAAGCGTTTTGTTTTCCTGTTTTGATGTCTTTTCTTTCCGGATGCAGGTTTATCGTTTCTGTTTTTAGTAATTTTCGCATTTATGTCATGGGCATTTTTATAGTAACTTAAAAACCGGTTAAACTCGGCGGATACAAATTTTTGTATTAATTCTTCCTTTGACAGCCCTGCCAGTGACCTGTAGACAACCGGCAGAAACTTTTCGATTTCTTTATGATTAATATCTACGGCTACCATGCGTTCAACCATCTCAAAGAGCTGCTTTTCGCATACCGCATGCCCGCTGGGTACTTGTGCGTAACTAAATGTAATGCCGGCTTTTTGTTCTACCAGGGCGAGTTTTCGTTTCTCACGGGTATTCATAAGTACAACAGAGATACCTGATTTGCCGGCTCTGGCAGTTCTTCCGCTCCTATGGGTGTAGATATCCGGTTCGTCAGGTAAATTATAGTTGATCACATGAGAGATGTCGTCAACATCCAATCCCCTTGCGGCAACATCTGTGGCGACAAGCAGTTGAAGGCTTTTTTCTCTAAAGCGTCGCATAACGTAGTCTCTCTGGTCCTGTGAAAGTTCCCCATGCAGTGCCTCTGCATTGTACCCGTCTTTTATCAGTTTTTCGGCGACCTGGCGTGTCTCGTTTCGGGTCCGGCAAAAAATGAGCCCGAAAATCTCAGGGTAAAAATCAATAATCCGTTTCAGAGCCTGATATCGATCTTTTTCTTTAATGATATAGTTGGCATGCTCAATATTTGAAGCAACACTGTTGCGCCTGCCCACCGTTATTTCCAACTGATCATGCATATATTTTTTTGCGATTCCGGCTACGGCTTTGGGCATTGTTGCTGAGAAGAGCCAGATATTTTTCTCTTTCGGTGTTTTGCTCAATATCTTATCGATATCTTCTGCAAATCCCATGTTGAGCATCTCATCTGCCTCATCGAGTACGACATAGGATACACGGGAAATATCCACAACTCTTCGATTGATGAGATCAATGAGCCTTCCGGGTGTTGCAACGATGATTTGTACGCCCTTTTTTATTTGCCGGATCTGCCTTTCCATGCTGGCGCCGCCATAGACAGAGACAATGTGGGTTCCTTTGAGGTATCTGCTGTATTCTTCGAGATCAGCAGATATCTGTCTGCACAACTCCCGGGTCGGGCAGATGACAACTCCCTGGGTATAAATGGATTGCAAATCAATCAGCTGGAGCATCGGCAGCCCGAATGCGGCTGTTTTGCCTGTTCCTGTTTGAGCCAGTCCCACTAGGTCCTGATCGCCTGATATAATTTCAGGAATGGCCTGCAGCTGTATCGGTGTCGGTTCATCAAACCCAAGTGTCTTTACAGCCTTTAATAGTTTTTTATTTAAACCTAAATTTTCAAAACTCATTGGTCCCTCTTTTCATCGCATTTGTACTTTTAAACGTATTTTCCTTTTGTCAATAGCAATTGGGCCGTTTCAACAAGGAACTGTTAATCCCGATTTCATCGGGAAACCGCTCAACGCAGGTTTTTATTTGTTTGAAGCGTAATTTAATCCGGAAAATTCAGAATCAAAAGAAAAGGGCCCTTAGGATTTGCAGACCTAAGTGGCCGGCAAGAAGCGAAATCTTTATATAAAAGATGGGGATAGATTTGATTCTACTGTAATTAAAACGGGTTAAAAACCTTCCACCTTCTCCAAAACCAAAAAAAATGAGAGAAAAATAGCAAATTTGCTTTTTGTGGAGCTGTATATTGCAAAAAGATTGTTATGTGTCAATAATCATATTGATACCGGATGTCGTAAGGTTTTTAATCGACAATCGCTTGTATAAGTAAAAAAGATTTTAAATTAAAAAGAACGGGGTGTGTGGGG